>JAKSQG010000054.1 GCA_024404275.1 Clostridia bacterium
GCTCCTCGGCGTTCTGCGGTTCGGAGAGTCCCAGCGCCTTCAGCCATACATTGTTGATCCAGATGCAGTTCTGCATGGGCTGCTCACTGATGGAGGGCAGCGCCGCAATGCGACCATCGGGCAGCGTGATAGCATTCCGGATTTCCGGATCGGATTCCATCAGGGCACTCAGGTTGGGGCAGTATTCGGCAATGTACGGCGCAAGATCGATAAGGACGCCGCGGTCCAGCAGACTGATACACTCGGCAGAAGTCAGCTGTGCCTTGAAAAAGACATCCGGCAAATCACTGTCCGAAGCCTTTACCGAAGCCTTGTAAGTTTTCCACTGGGCGGCATCCGTATACTGTACATAGCGGAAAGATACGCCTGTTTTTTCTTCCATGCGTGCAAAGAACAGGTTGCTGCTCCAGGTACGGTAGGTATCCTCACCGTCATAGCCGGCCATGGTATATTCAGCCAATGCCACGCAGGGCAGCAGGAGTGCCAACAGCAGACAAATCACTTTTTTCAATGTTGTTCACCTCCGAAGAGTATCTGTATTATTATACATCAATTGGGAAGAGGGGTGCAACCCTTTCCTGGAGGAACACGCAATCAAGCCTTCAGCGTCTGTACGCGGTGCGCCCCACTCCTCATCATGATAGCGCACATACAAGGAATCGCTTTGCTTTCACCAGCGGCAGCGTTCCATCCGCTTTATTCCAGCATCGTTCATGACGTTCTCACAGGTCTGAGTACAGATTACGGTTGCCTTTCTTGGCATCGGGATCGATATACTGCAGCTCCATGCGGTCAAAGGTAACACTTTCCAGAAAATGCTCCGGCAAGAACTGCGTCATGCCGAAGGTTTCCCAGTCACGCTCATGCCGCGGCAGCACCACCGGACGGCTGACATCCATCTGATGACAGATCTCGTTGAGTGCTTCCTGCCAACCGTCAAAACCGCAATCCTCGGTGCGGCTGTCCACAGTGCGCGTCTTTTTGATCAGTCTGACCCAAAGCTTTCCCGCCATCGGCCTCTCCCCCTTTATCTGCGCAGAATATCCATTTCCAGCATGCGCTGCGCTTCATCCACCTGACGGCGGTTCAGCGCAATGTTGCGGCTTTCCGCCGCCACGCTGTCAAAAATACCAAACACGATGCGTTCAATTTCACTGCCTTCGGAGTAATCCGCAGGCGCCACAAACTGAACGCGGTCATGGATCAGCATATCGTTTACCATGGCGCTGCGCCGTCCGTCATAGACCGCGATGGAATGCCCGCCGCGGCTGCGCACCAGCTTCATACAGGGAATATCGGTAGTACCGTCGCCGACATAGATCATGTTGGTAAAGGGCACGCGGCGCATATCATGCGGCGTATGCTCGTTGACGCGCTCATTATCGGTCACATCCAGCACGCCCTTATTGATGCGGTAAATAAACTGCGTTTTGTTGGTATAGTTGACCGCCATGGCAGGCCAGACCGGCTCCCCTTTTTCGTTATAGACATACTCGGCAGCATAGGCCATTTTGAATCGGGACGCAATAGGCGTTCCCTCAATGATCTATTTGAGACCGGAGGAAATCACATAATGCTCCACCTGAAAACCCAGCGATTCGCCGTGGGCGTTGATGCGGTCAAACCAGGTATCCAATCCCTCAAACAGCTCCACCCTTTCGCCCTGACGGTTAAAGGTTTCCCGGCTGAGGGGCATTCCGCGTTTGCCGGCTTCGCACAGCATCACATACATATACCCTAAGATGGAATCCATGCGATGCAGCACGCAGGTGCGGCGGCTGAGTGCCCAGAAATCATCGGCATCCATACCAAGCTCGGGAATAAAGGCATATTCCTGCATGTCCCGCGGTGACAGCGTATGATCAAAGTCATACATCAGCGCGAGGATCGGTTTCTTCTCCGCCATCATCAAGCCTCCTTGATTGTTACACGGTGTTATGCTGCTGCAGAAGCCTCAGCGTTTCAGCAAAATACTTTTCCTGATCGGCCGTGCTGACATGAAGCTGCTCGCAGATATAGCCGATCACCTTCTTGGGACGCAGCCGCAGATAGTTTTTGAACGCCCGCACATTGGCATTCCAGTCAGACTGCTTGAGATTTTTGAATTTGGCGATATGTCTTGGCAGCAGTGCCCCCACCTGCTCCGTCCACCATTCGGCAATGGGACCGGACTGGATATCGTAGAGGAAATTGCTTTCAATGATCTCTGCCGTGCGGCGCAGGAAATAATCCTTGTATTCGGGCAGTTCCAGCAGAGCTGCCAGCGCCCAGTGCGGGAAATTGCCGGCCTTTTCTGTCTTCTTTTTCAAAAAAGTGCTGAGGGGCGCTTCTTTATAGCTCATGCAGCCCGCCTCGACATCGTGCAGCATAAACTTCCATTTTCCTTCCGGGAACCGATACATGCGCACGTTGTACGAATCGTAATTGCCGATCAACGCACTGAAAATGACATAGTTGAACATGCTGTCCACATCCAGCCTGTCCAGCACATACTGCAGCTTTTCGGGATCGTGCAGATCGTTCTCCTTGCAGAAGTTCATCAAGGCGATCCAGTCGGCATTGTCGCCGTGGATGATCTGGCTCTTCTGAAAGCCGACGCATTCGAGGATATCCACACCCTCAATGACTTTTTTATCGGTGATGCCCTCCCACTGTGCCAGGGAATCCTTGTTGACCTTTTCACGCAGGTTATAATGACCGAAGTAAGATCCGTTCAGATACAGAATGATGGGCTTTGCGGACTGGTAATACAGCCCCAGACCGTTGCTTACCTCGGTCAGCACCGCGTCACGCAGGCGGCAGGAACGGCCGTCATTGTTTGTGGAGCGCAGGAGCAGTGCGGAGTACGAGGTATAGTCGCGATTCCCGAAGAAGGGAAAATCAAAAGTCTCCGCGCCGTATGCCTTGCGGGCATAGATGGCAAAGGACTTCTGCTTCTGGCTGCGGGAAGAGTGACCTGAGATTTTGAAGGTGCCCATCTGCACCAGCTGCCGTGCGCCGTTTTCATCAAAAAACTCGATCTGCATGGGGTATTCCCATGTTTCACGGTCGTAATTTGCAATGCTTCCTGTTCCCTTGACCATCACGCCCTTGGCGTTGCTGTAAAGATAATCGTTATCGGTATACATCGACACGACCGGCACCGCGGAAGGATCGTCAATGAAGAAGGTTGCACCCGCCGTGGTGGAGCCAAGCAGTGTTTTGCCAAAGGCACGGGCCCGGATGACCGTTGTCTTCTTCACGGTGATGGGGCCGGTGTATTTGGTCGACTTACGGGTCGGTTCACTGCCGTCGGTGGTGTAGCGAATTTCACAATCGTCAGGTGAAGTGATGACCACATTAACTTTTTTATCATAGAAGCCCGCCGCTGTCTCAATGACAGGCTCCTGTGCCCGTGCATCATAGCCCGTTGCGGCATTCTCTTTGCCTTTGGTGGCGGTCTCCAGATAATGCCAGCCGTCTCCCCCCTTGGGAATGCCGCTGGATACATTGCCATACTGAGCGCCGAAGGTGACCGTGGTGGTATTGCCCTCCGCATCGGTCAGATACAGCGTTTCCCCGGAGGCAGAAATCTTAAAGTTGGCATAGACCGCGCCGCTGATGCGGCTTTCCACCGTATCGGAACCCACGCAGTAAATGATCAGATAGCCGCCCTTGGCAATGGAGCTTCCCTTGGGAAAAGCCCATCGCTGAAGGTTGAACGGATCGTTGCTCAGATACCATCCCTCCAGCGACGTCTTTTTTCCGCTGTTATACAATTCGATCCAATCATCATGCCGCCCGCCCGCAAACACCGCGGTAGAGGCCATGACCTCATTGATGCGAATCTCGGCAATCGCCCCGGCGCTTCCCAACAGGGTAAGCAAGACCGTCAGCAAAAGCAAAATCTTTTTCATGATGATTCTCAGCGGTTCAGTTCGCTGTCCATCCTTTCCCAATCGGCATAGAGTTCATCGATCTTCTGCTGCAACTCGTCCTTCTGCGCGGCAATTTCCCCCAGCCGGATATAATCGCTGGCATTTTCCGCCATCTGCGCGTCAAGCTCTTCCATCTGTGCTTCCAGCTTCGATATTTCACGTTCCGTAGCCGCCATACGGCGTTCCAGCTTGGGATCTTTGCGGCTGCCTTTGGTCTTTTCAGATTTTTCAGCCTTTTCCGCCGCACGCTGCGCGCTCTTTTCCGCTGCGCTTCTTGCCTGTTCGGCTTCCTCTTCCCTTTCGCGGATGAAACGGTATTTTTCATAGCCGCAGTCAAACTCCCGCACAGCGCCGTCCTTCAATTCCCAGATACGGGTAGCAAAGCGCTTCAGGAAGTAGCGGTCATGCGACACGATCAGCAGCGTGCCGGTAAACTGATCCACCGCGGATTCGATCCACTCACGCGTATCGAGATCCAGATGGTTGGTCGGTTCGTCCAGGATCAGCATATTGACGGCGTTGTTCATCAACAGGCAAAGCTTCAGTCTTGCCCTTTCACCGCCCGAAAGCTGCTCCACGCGCTTGAACTGATCCTCACCGCGGAAACGATATGCACCCAGACGGTTGCGCGCCTGCTGCGGTTCGCATCCCAGTTCATACAGAAGTGTGTCATACAGCGTGCGTTCGGGGTGAGCGAAGGTGATCTGCTGAGGCAGATATGCCGCCCGCACCGAAGGACCAAACTGCACGATGCCGTCTTCGGGAATTTCCTCACCCAGAATGATGCGCAGCATGGTGGTCTTTCCCGCGCCATTGGCGCCAACCAATGCCACACGTTCACCGCCACCGCGGATGGTCATGGTCGCGTGGTCAAACAGCGTCCTGTCGCCGTAGGATTTGGTCAGGTCCTTTACCCGCAGGGCATAGTCGGCATGGAAGGGTGTCAGCGAGAAACCCATGTCCAACCGTTCCTCCCGGGTCGGTTTTTCGGTCTTACGCAGCCATTCAATGCGCTTTTCCATGGCAAAAGCGCGCTTATAGGTTTTATCATTGCCCTGAAAGGCCCACATCTTCAGGTTTTCAGCGGCCTTTTCCAGCTGGGCGATCTTTGCCTGCTCTTTTTCATACTGCTTGAGCTGCAGCTTGTAACGGGCTTCTTTCTCCGTCACATAAAAGCTGTAGTTGCCGCTGTAAAACTCCACACCGCCCTTTTCCAGCTCCACGATGCGCTTGACGGTACGATCCAGAAAATAGCGGTCATGCGATACCGCCAGAACGGTACCGCGATAGTGGTCCAGATAGTCCTCCAGCCATTCGATGGACTGCATATCCAGATGGTTGGTGGGCTCGTCCAGCAGCAGAATGTCCGTTTCACGCAGGATCATCACTGCCAGACGGATGCGGGTCTGCTCACCGCCGGAAAGTGACGAGAACAGCTGCTTCCGCTGTGCCTGCGAGATGTGCAGACCGTTGGCTACCTTGCCGAGACGCGTCTCGCAATCATAGCCGCCAAGCATTTCAAAGCGGATGCTCAGCATATCGTAGCGGCGGAGCAGGGCGTCATCATGCTCACCGTGGTCCATGCGCTGCTGTACGGCTTCCAGTTCGGCTTTGACCTCTTCGATCTCGCTGAAGGCCATGCGCAGTACATCCTCTACGAGTGCGCCCTCGGGGGCTTCCGCCAGCTGGGACACATAGCCGATGCGGCGTCCCTGCGGAATGGTTACCGTGCCCTTATCCGCCTGCAGCTCACCCGTAATGATGCGCAGCAGCGTGGTCTTGCCGGCGCCGTTATCGCCAAGCAGGCCCACGCGTTCCCCCGCGTCGACCTGAAAGGATACGTTATCCAGCACCACACGGTCCTGAACAAAGGATTTTTCAATCCCGGAGATCACAATTTCCGCCATAGCAGCCCCCATTTTAAAAATACAGAGTTATTATAGCATATTTATGCGTTTCTGGCAAACACAAGGGCCATGAAAGACCATGCAGAGCCATCCTCATTTCATGGCCTTCATGATAGAATACCGTTGTTTTCCCCCAAACAAAAAGCCCCGGAAAAACCAGGGCAAAATGTCACTTTGCGGCGATGTCCTTGGTGGCGATGACGTTGCTTTCAAGTCCCAGCACATTTTCGATGATGACCTGACCGGTGACGACCGGTGCCTTGACGCTCACGCGGCGGATTGCCGCCATTACATCAAAAATACGCTCTTTGGGAATGGTACGATCCAAACGGACGGAGACCAACGGTGCCGTTCCTCCCTCGACCAGCACCGAGGTGGCAATGGTGCGCATGGGCGCCGTCAGCTCCTGCCGGGCGTAGGTGTCTCCTTTGGAACAAAGGTTGCCCGTCACCCTGAGGACACGAATCCCCTTTGCATCCTGCTCATATTCGGCCGTCAGATCACAGCCATTGGGACAGACAATACAGGTAAAATCCCTTGTCAAACCACCTTCACCTCCAGATCATCCGTACCCTTCAGCTTCTTTGCATCGATGTTCAGGTTGATCATTTCCGCAGGCAGTGCCTTTTTCATCTTGCGTGTCAGCAGCACATGCTCCCCTTGGGAAACCGTCAGCGTACATTCCTTCATCACCTTGCGCACGCGCAGGGACAGATGGAAGCTCTTTTCGCCGCTGATACGCTGCGGAATGGTATGCCCCACATTTTCACCGCAGGCAATGGCAATACCCGCCTTGGGCAAAGAGCCGTTTTTGATATACTCTGCAGCGCCTTCCGCCAGACTTTCCGCCTCCATGGAGACAAAATCCACCAGGTCGTGAACATGCAGCACATTGCCGGCGGCAAAAATGCCGGGCACGGTGGTCTGGCAAAATTCATCCACAAAGGCACCCTTGGTTTTTGGATCCAGCTCCGCCCCGGCGCCGATGGTCAGCTCATTTTCGGGGATCAGACCGACGGACAGGATCAGCGTATCGCAGTCATAGTCCTTCTCCGTGCCGGGAATGGGCTGCATACGTTCATCCACCGCCGCCACGGTAATGCCGGTCAGACGCCCTTCGCCGCGAATATCCGTCACGGTGTGGCTCAGATACAGCGGGATGCCGTAATCATTGAGGCACTGCTCAATGTTGCGGGGCAAGCCGCTGGGCGTGGGCAGCACTTCAAACACAGCCTGCACATGCGCGCCTTCCAGCGTCATACGGCGAGCCATGATCATGCCGATATCGCCGGAGCCGAGTATGACCACTTCCTTGCCGATCATGCGGTTCTGCAGGTTGATATATGCCTGCGCCACACCGGCGGTCATAACGCCCGCGGGACGGGTGCCGGGAATGGAGATGGCGCCGCGGGTGCGCTCACGGCAGCCCATGGTCAGGATGACAGCCTTCGCCTGAATCACGATCATGCCATCCGCATGGGCGGCAGTCACCACCTTATCGGCAGAGACGTCGATGACTGTGGTATCGGTAATACAGGGGATGCCGCGCTTTTGCGCTTCATCCACAAAGCGTTTGGCGTATTCCGGACCGCTGAGTGTCTCCTTGAATCGGGTCAAGCCAAAGCCATCATGAATGCACTGTTTAAGGATACCGCCCGGCTGATGCTCTCTTTCCAGAATGACAATATCCGTGATACCGAGATCGTACAGCCTGACAGCCGCTGCCAGACCGGCGGGACCGCCGCCGACGATGACCACATCCGCGTTTCTCATTCGCAGTCCCTCACTTTCCCGGTAAACACATAACCGTCCGCTTTCTGATAGCAGATCTCTTCCGGCGTCACCTTCAGCTCCTGCTCGATCATTTCGGTAATGCGAGTCTGGCAGTAGCCGCCCTGACAGCGCCCCATCATGGCACGGGTACGGTTCTTGACGCCGGTCAGCGTATGCACGCCCAGCGGATTATGAATGGCCTCCAGTATTTCGGCACGCGTCACATTTTCGCAGCGGCAGACGATCTGACCGTAATCGGGGTTCGCCTCGATGGCCGCCGTCTTTTCCTCGATGGTCATTTCATAGAAGCGTTTGGCACGCGGACGCACAGGATCAAACCGGTTGTTCGCTTTCACCTCACGCCCCTGTGCCTTTTCGCCCTCCAACAAGAGCTTCACCGCCCTGCGAGCCAAAGGCAGCGCACAGGTGATGCCGGGAGATTCGATGCCCACCAGATTGACCGTATTGGGGCATTCCCGTTTGGATTCCACAATAAAGTCCAGCACCTCCCCCGTTTCGGGGTTGCAGTTCTTCCAGCGGATGCCGGCAAAATTACGGATGAAATACTCCGCACGCATTTGCTTGAACATCTTACCGCCATCCCGCACCAACCCTGCCAATTGTTCACGGCGGTTGGCATAGTCTTCACGACCCTCGGTGATATAGGAATCCGGACCCACCAGTACATTGCCGTCAATGGTGGGGGTGGCATGGGTCATGAATCCACCCTTGTCATTGGGGGCAGGATAGACAGGAATGGAAAGCTGCACACCGGCTTTTTTATCCAGCACATAATACTCGCCCTTGAAGCCGCGCTGATAATAACGCGGATAGCCAAGCATCGCCGAGATATCCGCCGCGTAGGCACCGGCGCAGTTGATGACCCAGCGTGCTGCCACTTCTTCCTTGTCGGTTTCGATCACATAGCTCTCCCCCTCGCGGTGGATGGCCGTGACCCTGTGCTCCAGCAGGAATTGCGCGCCGTTGCGGCAGGCATTTTCCGCCAGTGCAATGGTGTACTGCATGGGGTCAAGAATGCCGGAGGACGGCGCATACATGGCAAACTCGCCGCCGGCGTTGGGATCGATGCGGTTCATCTCCTCCCGGTCGATCATCCGCAGCCCCTTGACGCCGTTCTTTTCGCCGATTGCCTTGAATTTGAGGATGTTTTCCCGATCATGCTCGGTAAAACCAACCACCAGCTTGCCGGTACGGCGGAAGGGAATGTGCAGTTCGGCAGCCACACGGTCAAACTCCTGGTTGCCTTCCACTGCGCATTCCGCCTTGAGACTGCCGGGCTTATACGTGAAACCCGCATGCAGCATGCCGGTGTTGCGGCTGGAGTTTCCCGTGGCCACATCCGGCTCTTTTTCAAGCACAACAGCGGAAAGCTGCCAGCGGCTCAATTCTCTTGCCACCGCACAGCCGATCACGCCGCCGCCGATGATTGCCACATCGTAATGTTTCATAGTCATAAGCCTTTCTTGATGCATCAGGTAATGGGTGCGGGATTGAAGATGCACAGATAATTGTGCAGACGATAATGCTCAGCAAAGGACTGCTCCTTGCCGCTCGCGACCGCAATGATCTTGTTGAACAATTCGGTGCCGATATCCTGAATGGTCTTTTCACCGGTGGTGATGGGGCCGGCGCTGACATCGATCAGATCGGACCACATCTCCTTCATCTCGTTGCGGCTGCAGACCTTGATGACGGGAGCAGCGGCCAGATTATAGGGCGTGCCGCGGCCGGTCATGAACACCTGCAGACCAATACCGCTGGCCAGCTGGCAGGGACCGCACACGATATCGCTGGCGGGGGTGGCCGCATAGATCATGCCGTGCTTGGTGGGACGCTCGGCAGGAGACAGCACCTCCACGATGGGAGAAGAACCGCTCTTGGCGATAGAGCCCATGGCCTTTTCCACGATGTTGCTCAGGCCGCCCTTTTTGTTGCCGGGAGTGGGGTTGGCGCTGCGGTCCACACCGCCCTCATCCAGATACTTATCGTACCATTTCATTTCGTTGGCCAGCTTGTCACGCACCTCGGCGCTGACGCAGCGTTCGGCAATGAAATGCACGCCGTCACGTACCTCGGTCACCTCGCTGAACATCACCGTGGCGCCGCCCTGCACCAGCATATCGGCGGCATAACCGGCAGAAGGATTGGCGGAAACACCGGAGAAGGCATCGCTGCCGCCGCACTGCATACCGATCAGCAGGTCGCTGAGGGGCAGTTCTTCACGCTGACGGGCGTTGAGCTTCTGCAGCTTCTTTTCGGCCATGTCCATGATGGCGGTCATCATGGCTTCAAAGCCCTT
>JAKSQG010000055.1 GCA_024404275.1 Clostridia bacterium
ATGGCCGGCACCGCGCTGTAATAGATGCGCAGATACAGTGCTGCCCCATCAAAACAATCCTACGGGCATTCCGTCAGGTGCAGCAGCGGTCCCGCCAGCGGCAGGGCAATCGTCATGCCAAGCAGCCCCACTCCAAAGGCACTGATGACCGCGGTGGACAGGATCCTGCCGCTCATTTCGTCATCCCCCGCCCCAATGGCGCGGGCCAGCAGGATCGTAACACCGCCGGCCAGACCGCAGAAGAAATTAACGATCAGCATGGTCACCGTACCGCAGGCGCCGACGGAAGCCACGGCGTTGGTGCCCGCCATCTGCCCCAGCACGACCTGGTCGGCCATGTTGAACAGCACCTGGATCATGGTACCCACGATCAGGGGAATCGAAAAGGTAAAAATCGTCCGTGTCAAACTACCGTTGACGATGTCGGCTTTATTTGCCGCCATTGGGATTGATCGCCTCTTCTCCTATACGTTGACAGAACTGCCCGTTCACTTTTTCATTTTCTTTTCAATGGCCGTTACGCGTTCAAACAACGTGGGATGGCTGTAGGTCAGCTTCACCACCAGCGGATCGGGAGAAAGGTTGACCATGTTGTCCTTGCTGAGCAGCTTCAGACCGCTGATAAGCGCCTCGCCATAGCCCTCTTCCACCGCCTGCGCATCCGCACGGTACTCCATACGGCGGCTGAAGCCGCTGGTCAGCAGACCGGAAAGCGGAGACAGCACGCCCATCAGAATGTTCATCAGGATAAAAGCCATGCCGTAGTTGACCGTGCTGAAGCCGAAGGAAAGGAACACCGTCTCTGAACGCACCAACACCCACAGGCACAATGCCATCAGCACCGCCTGCAAGCCATTGATCAGCTGCAGCTTGGTGGTATCATGATGCAGACCGTGTCCCATTTCATGGGCAAACACAGCGCACAGTTCATCAGGTGAAGCCGCCGCCACCAGCGTATCATACAGCACAATGGTCTTCATGGCACCAAAGCCCGTAAAATAAGCGTTCATCTTGGTGCTGCGGCGGGAGGCGTCCATCACTTCGATGGCACGCACTTTATAGCCGTGGCTTTCCAGAAGCGCCGTCAGCTTGTCCTTGAGCTCGCCGTCCTCAAGAGGCGTGAACTTATTGAAAATGCGGGTCAGCACAGGCTGCAGCAGCGTGATGCAGAAAACAATGAGCATGAACACGCCGGCGAACAGAACAATGACCCAGTCCCCCATTGCCTGATGAATGGCCGTGAAAGCACACACCAGTACGCCCATCAGAATCAGGTTGATGATCAGGTTCTTGATCGCATCTCCGATGAACGTCTTTTTGTCGCTGCGGTTGAAGCCGTACTTCTGCTCAATGCCAAAGGTGTCCTTCGCTTCAAAGGGCAGACCCACCAGTACCGAGACAAGGGTATCCAGTATCAGCACGCCCAGTGCCGCGGCATACAGGTTTTCCCCAAACAGATGGGCAAAACCGGCGTAGCAATCCAGCAGAATCAGCACCAGATTGACGGCAAACACCGCCACCGAAGCGTAAAAATGCAGCTGGCTCTTTTCGCCCTCATAGGAATGCCACTTCTGATATTCCGCCTCGTTGTAAATGTCCTTGAGGCACTCGGGCACCGGGTTGTTCAGGGATTTATGGTTGCGGTACTGCAGAAACAGCTCCCAGAGCATCGTCAGTACCATCAGCACAACCGCGATTACTTTGAAGTCCATTGGGTTTTTTTCTCCTTTATCGGCATTCGTTCCAGATGCGCCGCATTTCGGCGGCATCATCCGCCTGGGTTCCTTTGCATTCGCAGATGATCACACCATCATAGCCGCGTGCCTTCATCAGCGGTGCCAGATGTTCAAAGCGCGGACCGTAATCCTTTTCAGCAAAGGTGCGGTGGCGCTTTTCCCCAGCCGCAGTGTACTCAATGGTGGAAAAATGCACATGCATTTTCCGCGCACGTTCGATTCCGAGCGTCTTTTCCGTCGTGTCAAGGATCTTTTCAAATTCCTCCGTACCCTTGATCCCGCCGCCGCTCAGCGCGTGCAGGTGAGCAAAATCGATGCAGGGCAGCAGCTTTTCATCCGCCAGACAAAAATCCAGTGTCTCTGCCAGATCGCCGATCTGGCTGTACTTGCCCATTGTTTCGGGACAGAGGATCACATCGCCGTACCCCGCGTCCTACAGGCGTTTTCTGACCTCCGTCAATCCGTCACGGCAGTTTTGCAGTGCCTGCCGACGCTCCAGCTTCAGCACAGCACCCACATGCACCACCACACGATGACCGCCAAGCAGGCGTACCGCCCGCGCCGCGTCCATCACATAACGGCAGCTGTTTTCCCGCTTTTCGGGGTCGGGATTGGCAAAATTGATAAAATACGGCGCGTGCGCACTGATGGCAACGCCCTTCTCCGCAGCCGCCGCGGCGATCTTCACCGCGGTGTTTTCCGACAGGCTGACGCCCCGCCCAAAAGGATATTCAAAGGCGTCCAGTCCCATCTGTTCAATCCACGGAAAAGCCTGCACCGTGTCCTTGTAGCCTTCGTCATAAAACCGGTCCGAATTACCGGAGGGTCCGAATCTCATGGTTTTTCTCACTTTCTGAGGTGATTGCGGTTGATACCGCGCAGATAATCGCCCTTTTCCACAGGCGCGTCCCCTGCCACAAACACCCGGCTGCCCGCGATCGACACAAAATCCGTTTCGGTGCCGTCCTCACGGATCATCTTTTCCACCGGAATGGGGATCACACCGTGCGGTGTGACTGCCTCAAGGACATCGCCCTTTTCAAAGCGGTTGCGTACCTCAACGGCGATCATGCCATTTTCACAGCCCAGCACTTTTCCGCTGAATTCCATCGTCTGATGGAAGCCGTCCGCCCCGGAGGAAGGCTGCGGTCTGCCAAAGTAAAAGCCTGTGTTGCTGGCACGGTGGCTGACCTTGAGCAGTTCCTCCTCCAGCCGAGGCAGCGCCGCACGGTAGGCATCCTCATCCCTCTCCAGCAGGTCAAGTGCCTCCCGGTAGATGCGTGTCACCGAGGCAACATAATAGGCCGTTTTCATGCGTCCTTCGATTTTGAGGGAGATGATGCCCGCATCCCGCATCTCGGGCAGATGGGACAGCATATTCAGATCGTAGGCAGAAAAAATGTAGGTGCCTTCTTCGTTTTCGAGCACCGGCATCGGCTCATTCGGACGCTTAACCTCGGTCACGATGTATTCCCAGCGGCAGGGCTGCGCACAGGCACCCCGGTTGCCGCCTCGACCCATGATATGGTCGCTCATCATACAGCGCCCGGAATGTGCCATACACATAGCGCCGTGCACGAAGGCTTCCACCTCCACGTCCTCGGGCAGCTTTTCCTTCAGGCGGCGAACACGCTCCAATGAAAGCTCACGGGACACCACGATCCTTTTCACACCAAGGGCGGTAAAGATGGCCGCCGTCTCGCTGTTCATTACATTTGCCTGTGTGCTGACATGCACCAGCAGACCGGGTACACGCCGCCGCAGCAATGCCACCGCACCCGGGTCGCTGACGATGGCGGCATCCACACCCATTTTGAAGGCCTTTTCCGCGCTTTCGGCCAGCGCTTCCAGCTCATCATCATAGGGCAGCACGTTCAGTGTCACATAAAAGCGCGCACCCTTTTCATGCGTCAGTCGCAGCGCCCGTTCAAGCTCATCCCAGTCAAAATTGCCGGCAGAGGCGCGCAGCCCAAAGCGCTTGAGCCCGCCGTATACGGCATCCGCGCCAAAGCGCAGGGCCGCCTCCAGCTGCTCCATGCCGCCCGCCGGCGACAACAGCTCCATCCTTGCCATTATTTCTGCTGTGCCTCCATTCTCTCATCATAGGCCTGCCACAGCGGCGCATAGATGCTCACGGCGGCGTTATGTTCCTCCAGCGTTCTGGAGAAATACAGTTCTCCCGTATCGGGATCCTTGGAGCAGAAGTACAGATACTGCTGCGCTGTGTATTCCTCATCGGGATACAGCGCCGCTTCAATGGCCTTGGCCGAGGGGTTGCACACCGGTCCCAGCGGCAGACCCTTGTTGCGATAGGTGTTGTACGGTGAATTGATCGCCAGGTCAGTCGAGCTCAGGCTCATGCGGCTGATGCCGGCGGCATACTTGACCGTAACATCGCTGCCCAGCGTCATGCCCTTTTTCAGGCGGTTGTGGAACACCGCCGACACCCTGGCAAAGTCATTCAATTTGGCCTCCTTTTCAATCATGGAGGCCAGCGTCAGCACCTGATCCATCGTCATGCCCAGTTCATCCGCCCGGGTGTGCCATTCATCCTTAAAAACGGCTTCGGTCTGGCTGAGCAGCTTTTTGATAATGTCCGTCGCTCCTGAGGAAGAATAGATCTCATAGGTGTCGGGAGCCAGATACCCCTCCAATACATAGCGGCGCTGCGATACGTTTTTGCTTTTCAGCACATCCGCCACATAATAATAGGCCGAAAAGCCCTCTCCCGTACGGCAGAGAGACAAAAACTCCTCACGGTCCGCCAGCACACCCTCGCGTACCAGATAATCGGCAATGTTTTCCACCGTCCAGCCCTCGATGAGCGTAATGCGCCTCACCAGCGGAATGCCGTCGCCCTCCGTCAGCCGCTCCGCGATCTCACGGATGGTCATCGACGGACTGAGCGTATAGGTGCCTGCCTGTATTTTCTGGCCATAGCCCAAAAAATCGGCATAATACTTAAAGACCGAGCGGCTGCGTACCAGTCCGGCCTCTTCCAGATTATTGGCTACCCGCGTCAGGCTGCTGCCCGAGGGCACAGTAAAAATGACCCATGATTGAGAAGCGGCATCCGGCGGATCGATATAATGCTCACTGATCTTACCCCAGGCAGTCAGCAGGATGCCCGCCACCAGCATGATCGCCGTCAGTCCCACCAGCACCGGCCGCAGAATATTCCACAGCCAGCTGTACCAGTAGGGACCATAGCGGCCCTCCTCCTGCAGTTCCTGCCAGGTATAAACGCTGCGATTCTTTTTGCTCAAAACCGTGTTTCCTCACATACCGGGCATTTCAAGCCCGCTCGCATCGTTGAGAATTTTAAACACATCCGCCATCATCTGCTGCATGCGCATCTCGGCCAGCAGATAGCGCTGCGCCGTAGCATCCGCAAACAGAAGACTGCCGATCTGCTGAAAACGCTGGATCTCCTCCGTTTCGGCGCTCCCGCCCGATACAGCGCTCAACTGCACTTTGATCTGCAGACGCTTGTATTCCTTCAGCAGGGCAGACAGCGTTTCGTTGCCCTGTACTTCCTCCTTCAGGGCACGATACGTACGGCTCTCCTCACATTCGCGGATGTGGGAAGCCAGTGTATTGGCCTCGTCATAAATCTGCATGGTTCTGCCTCCCAAAACATTCAAACAGCGGCCGGAAAGCACTCCGACCGCTGTTATTATATCACATGTTCACAACATTCTCAATGATGGGAATGATCATGGGGTTGCGCTTGATGCGCTCGTAAATGAAGTGATGCACTTCATCCTTGACGCGGTTGCGCAGGTTGTTCCAGTCGCCGCTTTCGATGCGGCCATAGCTGCGGATGATGCGCAGCGTCAGGTCGCGTACGCCGGCAATGATATCCTCATTGTCACGCACATACACAAATCCGCGGCTGGAAACATCGGGCCCGGCCACCAGGGTGCCGCGGGTCATGTCGAAAGCGAAAGTGATGATCAGCAGACCTTCCTCCGCCAGATGCTTGCGGTCCTTGAGGACGGCATTGCCGACATCGCCGATGCCAAGGCCGTCTACCAGCACATTGCCTGTCGGCACCTCGCCGGCGATCTGCACGCTGTTGGGACCCAGTTCGATGACCTGACCCATCTCGGGCAGAATGATGTTGCGGGTAGAAGTACCCATCGATTCCGCCAGCACACCGTGCTGCCACAGCATGCGGTATTCGCCGTGAACGGGAATGAAATAGCGCGGACGCACCAGCGCGTGCATCAGCTTCAGCTCTTCCTGACAGGCATGGCCGGAAACGTGCACCTCAGCCATGGCGTCATAGATCACCTCGGCGCCGCAGCGGTACAGCTGGTCGATGACGCGGGATACGCCCACCTCGTTGCCGGGAATGGGAGAAGCGCTGATGATGACCTTGTCGCTGGGCTTGATGGCCAGCTTGCGATGCTCGGCAAAGGCCATGCGGGTCAGGCCGCTCATGGGCTCGCCCTGGCTGCCGGTGGTCAGGATGACCAGCTGATCGTCACGATAGCGGTCCAGATCGTCGATCTCCACCAGATACTCATCGGGAATGACCAGCTCTCCCAGATCCATGGCCACAGCACTGACCGTCACCATGCTGCGGCCCACAAAGCACACCTTGCGGCCGAATTCCACAGCACAGTCGACCACCTGCTGCAGGCGGTGCACGTTGCTGGAGAACATGGCAATGATGACACGTCCCGATGCATTGATCATCTGCCGGCGGAAGGTCTCTCCTACCTTGCGCTCACTCATGGTATAGCCGGGACGTTCCACGTTGGTGCTTTCGCACAGCAGCGCCAGCACACCGTTATCACCGATGGCCGCCAGGGCGCTGAGGTCTGTCACCTCGCCGTCCACCGGCGTGTAGTCGATCTTGAAGTCGCCGGAATGCACTACCGTACCCACAGGGGTGGTGATGGCCAGCGCATAGGCACCGGCAATGGAATGGTTGACCCTGATGAAGCGGATGGAGAAGCATCCGAGGTGGATTACCTGACGGGGCAGAACGGTGTTCAGCTCCAGATCGGGGATACGATGCTCCCGCAGCTTGTTTTCGATCAGCGCCATGGTCAGCCGCGAACCATACAACGGCGCGGGAGCGGTGGGCACAATGTACGGCACTGCGCCGATATGATCCTCATGGCCATGCGTAAACACATAGCCGCGAATGCGCTCTTTGTTCGCCACCAGATAGGAAGCATCCGGAATTACCAGATCGATGCCAAGCAGGTCTTCCTTGGGGAACATGGAGCCGCAGTCCACCACGATGATGTCCTGATCATATTCGAAGGCCGTCATATTCTTGCCGATCTCGCCTACACCGCCCAGCGGAATGATCCTCAGTTTTGCTTTGTTGGACATTTTTACCTTCTTTCTTGTTGAGATGTGTACAGCATTTCCCCTGTAAAACACAGAAAAATGCCAGAAAAACCTATAAAAATGTGATTAATTGATTTATTCTATCACCGATTTATCGAATTGTCCACACCTTTTAAAAATTATTCATCCTTGGGGATTATTCGATCCCCGCCATTTCAAGAATATCGTCCTTATCCACCACACCCACGGAACGGCGCACTTCCTCGCCGTTTTCAAACACGATCAGCGTGGGGATGGACATGACGCGGAATTTGCGGGCCAGGTCGGACTCTTCATCCACATTGATCTTGCCGACCACCAGCTTATCGCCGTACTCGTCGGCAATCTCTTCCACTGTCGGCGCCAGCATGCGGCAGGGCATGCACCAGGTCGCCCAGAAATCCACCAACACGGGTTTATTGCTTTTTACAACTTCCTGCTCAAAATTGGCCGAAGTAATCTTGATCTCGCTCATTTATTTCATTCCTTTATTGATAATTTTTTCCACTGTCGGGCACCAGTCGCCGTGTCCGCGCAGCTGTTTTTCAATCAGTTTGCTGATGCCGTAGCCGATCACCATCCCGGCAAGGGCGCAGAGCAGGATCAGACCGTCCGCCAACCCCGCGCCGGAGGCAATGAACAGCCCGGCCAGCAGCAGCAGCAGCGGCAGACCATACGCCAGCAGCGCCGCGCTCAGTGTTTTGTTTTCGGGGATACGGACGCTGACCAGGTCACCGGGTTCTGCCTTGCCGAATACTGTCAGCAGCTCCGTCGGGGACATGAATCCCTTCTCGCAGCCCTTGCAGCCGGCACATCCCTCGGGACGGTCAAAACATACCTTCAGGATATTTCCCTTGCAGGATTTGACAATTCCGATCCTGTTCATCTCGCATACCTCCGTAAGACAACATATTATATCACTTATTCCGCTCTTCGTCCAGCAAAAAGATTAAATCAACCAGAAATTTTGTTTGTTTTGATCAAAAAATCACTTTTTTGCCACGATCAGCGGCACCAGCATCTCCCGGGGAGTCAGACCAGCATGCTGTCCGACCAGCGGACGCTCCAGATGCTTCCACCAGATGCTGTAGCGGTCTACCGCGATGGCAATGTAATCACCGATAAAGGAACGGAGCATGGGATGCGCCTCGCCGGGACCAAACAGACCCTTTTCGAGGGCTTCCTCGCTCTTCATCAGCAGGAAATGCTCCGTGCCGATGGTCTTTTCAAAGATCTCTTCAAACTGCGCCTTGTACTCGTCCTTGACATAGAAGACGGTGGCACGGGCTTCGACGGCAGTCGCCCTTTTGCAGACTGCCAGCAATTCGGGATAAGCATCCACATACAAAACTTCACAGTCCAGCTGACCGTGATCGGCAGTCACCAGAATAAGCGTATCATCGCCCGCCTCCGCGGCAAAGCGTTCCACGCGGTCGTTGATATCGCGTACGATATCGCCAACGCTCATCACACCCTCTTCATGCATGGTGTGATCGGGCTCGCCCCAATAGCAGTACAGGTAATGACGTCCGTCCTCCCTGCACAGGCGTCCGGCAGTTTCAAACACATCATCCAGTGTATCCACCGGCGTATCGCCGAAGCGGGAGATGAGGTGCGCATCGCACTGCCCCGCCGCATGAAGGCGTTCCACAATGTTTTTGTACGGAATAAAGCGGCTCGAGATCCTTTCGCCCTCCATGGGCTCTCCGGTCAGGGAGTCGCGGTTGATAAACACATCGACCATGCGGTCAATGGGCTCAAAATACACTGACCAGCCCAGCCAGCCGTGCTCTTTGGGAGAATCGCCGCTCTCAATGGTGGTCGTCGCCGCCACCGTGGTGGAGGGAAAGACCGCGGTCATCTCCCGCGCCACATGGCTTCTCAGAAAGCTGTCCTCCGACAGATGGTCGCGCAGGATCGCCATACCCATGGCATCAAACAGCATCAGCACCACATTGCGGTAGGGCTTTTTTGCCAGCAGGGCATCCAGATCCTTCTGACCGGGATGCGCCGCTTCCGCACCAAAATAGCGCAGCACAGAGCATGCCACGTTCAGACTGCAGTTGGTATAATCCGGAAGGATGTATTCAGCCATTTTTGATCCACTCCCCTGCCAGTTCGATCTGTTCACAGATCAGATGCACAATCACATCGGTCGTCACCGGGCTGCTCTGTTCATCGGCAATGTCCGGGCTGCGCCAGCCCGCCATGAGCACATTGCGCACCGCGGCTTCCACACAGGACGCTTCTTTTTCCATTTTCAGCTGTTCCCTGAGCAGCTGCATCACGCAGCGCAGCATCCCGAAGGGATCGGCATGCGCCGCGTCCGTTTCATCTTTCTCATCAAGGGCCGCGTAAATGGGACGATCGCCCCCGTAATAGCCCTCATACTTCGTACCCTCGCTGCCGCTGAGCAAAGCCGCCGTTGGGGCTGCCACGCTGCCGGCATAGGGCGGACAAAGCAGAATGCCCGTTTTCGCCGGGTCTGTCAACAGCTCCGGCATCAACTGCGGCAGCTGCAGTGCCCTGACCGGTATATGCCGGTGCCCGGCACGGGCACGATTCATGGCGTTCATCCAGCTATCGCTGATTTTGCCATTCGGCGGCAGTTCGGTCACGGCGAGGCCGCTTTCTTCCGCCAGCTGCATGGCGTGCTCCGCCGCAGCGGTCAGGGCTTTTTCATCGTTCTGAAGGCTCTGCACCACCACCGTTTC
>JAKSQG010000056.1 GCA_024404275.1 Clostridia bacterium
GCCAGCAGCACAGCTCCCGCGCCCACGCCCTGCGGTTTTTTATTCTGCATACTTTTTTTCCTTCTTGAAGGCAAGGCGGAGAGAAAAAGCTCTCTCCGCCTGTCATTCATTATTTCTTTTCGCTGTTCAGACGAGCCTGATAGCGTTCAAACTCCGCCTGGTTGCAGCGCACAAAGTGCCCGGGCGCGACCTCGCGCAGGGTGGGCTGCTCGGTGCTGTAATCATGGGCGACATGCGGATCGTACTTGATGCGCACACGCTGCTTTTCGTACACGGGGTCGGGCAGCGGGATGGCGCTCAGCAGCGACTCCGTATAGGGGTGCAGCGGATGGGCAAACAGCTCGTCGGAGGAAGCCAGCTCCACCAGCTTGCCGTAGTACATCACGCCGATGCGGTCGGAGAAGTACTTGACGACGGACAGGTCATGGGCAATGAACATGATGGTCAGACCCAGCTGCTCACGCAGTTCGTTGAGCAGGTTGATGACCTGCGCCTGAATGGACACGTCCAGCGCGCTGACGGGTTCGTCGGCAATGATCATTTCGGGGCGCATGACCACGGCACGGGCCACGCCGATGCGCTGCTTCTGACCGCCGGAGAACTCATGCGGATAACGGCCGGCGTGCTCACGCACCAGACCCACCGTCTCCAGCACATCGTAGACCTTCTTGTCGATCTCTTCCTGATTCTTTTCGCCGCGGATGCGCAGACCCTCGGCAATGATCTCACGCACCGTCATGCGGGGGTCGAGCGACGCCACGGGATCCTGGAAGATCATCTGGATCTGCGTGATGTAGCGCTGATGGCGGGCGATGCGCTTTTCCTCACGGTACTTGGCCTTGAGCTTGTTCAGCTCCTCGCCGGAGGCGGCAGCCAGCAGCGGGGCGTAACGCTCATCCACTTCGTTCTCCAGATCGTGGGCGTGCGTCTTATCGCAGTAATCGTGGTCGAAGCGGGCGGAGGCCATGTCCTCCTTGAGCTGATGGATCTCGGCCTTCAGCTGCTTCTTTTCGGCAGCGGAGGCATTCTTCATCAGGGCACGCTTGGCGGCGATCTCATCGCGGTAGCTCTTGGTGCCGGCGGCAATGCGCTTGCCCTTGAAGTAGATGTTGCCGGAGGTGATGTTGTACAGCTTGATGATGGAACGGCCCGTGGTGGTCTTGCCGCAGCCGGATTCACCGACCAGACCGAAGACCTCGCCCTTCTTGATGTCAAAGCTGACATCGTCCACAGCCTTGACGCCGCGGAAGTACTGGCACAGGTGATCGACGCGCAGCAGCACATCATCGGGAATGTTCATTTCGGCGGACTTGTAATCGGCGATCTGCTTGCGGATGCGCAGCTTGTCCATCACGATGGAGGCGATGAGCATCAGCACCGCCACGATCATCATCAGCCACGTATGCTGCGCCAGCAGCCAGTAAATGCCGGAGAAGCCGTTCACGGAGTTGTTGTACTCCGTCACAAAGTCGCTGTGCCAGGTGGAAACGGTCTTGGCAAAGGCAGAACCGAGGGCAGCGCTCTTTTTGCTTTCCGCCGCCTTGATCACATCGGCGATGTCGCCGTAGAAGGAGGCGTTCTGCAGGCTGTCCGCCAGGGCAGGCACAAAGAATTCATACTCCGCAACGGCGGGGTTTTCGGCCTTGGCGGCCGCGTAGGCTTCCTCAAAGAAGGGCGTGTAATCAACCTTTTCGCCCTTCGCCTGACGGGCGGCATACACGGCAAAGGCGTCCAGCAGGTTTTCGGCCTCCTCGGCACGGTCCTCGGCACGGACGGCCTCCAGCGCGGCCTGATAATCGGCATACTCAATGGTCTTGAGGTACTCCGCCGGCGTGACAACGCCGTTCGCTGCCACATGCGCCTTCAGCATCGCCTGCACGCTCTCGCAGAATTCCAGGAAGGTGCCGGCCTCTTCGCCGTGCGCGGCGGACAGATCGGCATAATAGGTCTCAAACGCGGGACGGTTGGAGGCGTTCAGCGTTTTGCCCTTGGCGCCCTTCTTGGGGGGATTGAGCGCGGCAGAGTCAAAGTAGGTAAAGCATTCGGCCACGCGCTTTTCGTTGAGGCGCGTTTCGGTCTGCTCAAAGCGGTTCATCCAGGCGGACGCGTTGAAGTCCGATCCTTCGCTGAACAGGCTGATGGCAGAGCCGACCGTGCCGTGACGGCGCGCGGTCTCCGCCTCGGTGGCCATGTCAACGCACCACGCAAAGGCGTTGGCGGTCACTTCCTTCTTGCGGGCGGAGTCGGCGTCCTTTTCGGAAAGCATCTGCCTCATGGCAGAATAATAGGACTGGGAGAAGCGGAAACGGTCGCCGAGGTTCAGCGAGGCACCGCTGTTTTTGAGGCGGGTCTCCATCTTGCCCCACAGGGTACCCGTGGTGGACAGGGAGCAGATCTCCACCACCACGGTGGCCACGATCAGCACCAGACTGATGATGCGCAGGGTGAGGGCGATGTGCTTATTTCTTCTCATTTTTCGGCACCTCCCTCATTGCTCACGGCACGCGCGGCGGCAGCGGCCTCGTTTCTTTCCTTCATGCGGGCCACACGCTCGGTGACGATGGCGGGCACAGGCACCTTGGGCGCGTTGGGATGCAGCAGCCATGTGGCGGCCCAATGCGTATCGGTGATGTTGAACTGCGGGGGCTGCTGCTCAAAGTCGATCTCCATGGCGTACTTGTTGCGGTCGGCAAAGGCATCGCCCACGGGCGGATAGAGCATATCGGGCGGCGTGCCGGGGATGGCCTCCAGCTTTTCCTTGGTGTCCAGATCGGGCATGGAGGAAAGCAGCGCCCACGTGTAGGGATGGGCAGGGCTGTAGAAGATCTCCTCGCTCTTGCCGTATTCGACGATCTTGCCGGCGTACATGACGGCGATGCGGTCGGCCATGTTGGCCACCACGCCCAGATCGTGCGTGATGAAGATGATGGACAGCTCGCGCTCCTTTTTGAGGCGGTTGATCAATTCGAGGATCTGCGCCTGAATGGTCACATCCAGTGCGGTGGTGGGCTCGTCGCAGATAAGGATATCGGGGTTGGCCGCCAGCGCGATGGCGATGACGATGCGCTGTCTCATACCGCCGGAGAACTCAAAGGGATAGGCACGGTAGCGCTTGCGCGGCTCGGGGATGCCCACCTCCTCCATGAGCTTGAGGGCGTGCTGCTTGGCCATGTGCTTGGTCACGCGGTGCACCATGCCGGAGGCATTCTCCTGCAGGTAGGCAATCAGCTTCAGCGCGGCTTCATGCGCGTCATAGGCGGCGGCGTTCTTCTCGTTGTAGTGCGCCGTCATGTAATCGATGTGGCGCAGCATGTTTTCACGGGTCTGCGGAAGGTCGACGGTGTTGGCGGCAGGCACCTTCCAGTCGGGCTTTCTGCCCTTGGCGGCCAAAGCGTCAAACTTCGCCTGCTGACGGTCATGCTTGCGCTGACGGGCGGCGTTGGTGTGCAGACCGTAGATATAGCGGTTGACAAAGTCCTTGAGGCCCACGGTAAAGGTGCAGGCCGCGGAATCCTTGATGATATCGATGGGGTTGACCGAGGCATCCACCGCGGCGCACACGGCCTCGGCGGTCTTGGTCAGGGGCTTTTCCTGCAGGGTATCAGAGGCGGCAATGTCCTGACGGGCAGCGGCGAGGGCCTTCAGCGCCTGCTCACGCAGCGCCTTATAACGGTTCTCGTCGTAGCTCAGGCCCTTTTCGGCCATGGCGGTAAAACGCTGCTCAAAGCCTTCCTCGGCGGCCTTGCGGCAGACGGCGTTCATCTTTTCGATGTCGCTGCGGTCCACCTGCATGCCGTGGCTTTCGGCATAGCCGAGGGCGAAGAAATCGGGGCTCTTTTTGGCAAGGGCTTCCTCCAGCGTCAGCTTGAGGCTCTTCAGCTCGGTCAGGGCGTTGTCCCAGCCCTGCTTTTCACCGGCCTTGATGGCCGCGGAGGCAGCCTTCAGGTGACCGGTAAAGGCGGAAAACGCTTCCGCGGGAACAACAAACTCGTTGCGGGATTCCGCCGCCTGTTCCGCCGCGGTCTTGAAGTCCTCCATCAGGGTATCGAAAGCCTTGTTTTCAATGCGGTTGATGAGGTCGCTGACCTTTTCAAAGGCCACCTGCGCGGCGTCATGCGCCGTCACATAAGCCTGCTCCAGCTTGGTGTGGCTGGCTTCGATCTTTTTGAACTCGGCGCACGCCGCCTTGATGCTGTCGGCATTGGCGGGGTCGCTTTCGACCATGCACTTTTCCATCAGGCGCAGCTTGGCGTTGAACGCCTCACGGCAGGAGCGCTGACGCGCCTTGCCCTTGAGCAGCATGGCTTCCGTCAGCTGCTTGCCGATGCGCATGATGGGGTTCAGGGAGGACAGGGGATCCTGGAAGATCATGGCCACCTTGTCGCCGCGCAGACGATAGAAGTCTTCCTCGGTGATCTTCAGCAGGTCCTGACCGTCATAAAGGATCTCGCCGCCCTCATGGATGGCGTTGCCGGCTTCGATGCCGAGGATGGCCTTGCTGGTGACGGACTTACCGGAGCCGGATTCGCCCACGATGGCCAGCGTTTCGCCCTTGTACAGGTCAAAGCTGATATCGCGTACCGCCTGTACCTTGCCGTTATTGGTGCGGAAGGAGATGCGCAGGTTGCGTACCTGCAGCTTTTTTTCTGCCGCCATGTCACTCCACTCCTCTCAAAGACGGGTTGAACGCGTCGCGCAGACCGTTGCCGAAAAGGTTGAAGGATACTTCCAGCAGGGAGATAAACAGCGACGGGAACAGAATAATGAAGGGATAATCACGCAGGTAGGGCTTGCCGTTGGCCAGCATGGTACCCACGCTCGTCATCGTGGAGGATTCCAGATTGACGATGCCAAGATAGGTCAGCGAGGATTCGGAGAAGATAACGCCCGGGATGACCAGCACGCAGCCGGTGATCAGGGTACCCAGGGAGTTGGGGAAGATGTGCTTGAACATGATGCGCTTGTCCCCGGCGCCCAGCGTGCGGGCAGCCAGCACATATTCCTGACCCTTGAAGCGGTAGAACTGCATACGCACGCTGTGCGCCATGCCGATCCAGCCGGTCAATACGAATGCAAACAGCAGCGATCCGACCACGCCGACCTGTTTTGACAGGTGCAGCTGGAACAAAACCGTTACGACCGTGAAAGGAATACCGCTCAGGATATCGCTGATACGCTCCATGACCAGGTCGACACGTCCGCCGTAATAGCCCTCGATGGAGCCGTAGATGGTGCCCAGCACCAGGTTGACGGCGGAAACGCAGATGGCCAGAATGAAGCTGAAGCGGGCGCCGGCGGCCAGACGGGTCAGAATGTCCTGGCCCTTATCGTTGGTGCCGAAGGCAAAGGAAGGTTCAAAGCCGTAGCAGTAGATGAAGTAGTTGTACTTGCTCAGGCGCACCGTGTAGGATTTGGCGGCGCTGGTGCCGCTGACGCGGGCATAGGAATAAGAGCCGTCATCGCCCTCGATGCGGATGGAGTGATAATCGTCCGCCGCACCCTTGAGGTAGATGGGCTGATAATTGCCGTTTTCATCCAGCTGCGCCACGCCCTTGCTGTCCACCGCGTACCAGATGTTGGCACGCTGGTCGGCATCGCCCTTGTAGGCGGTCAGTGCCTTGGGGTCGGCCGCGGGATAGATCAGCTGAATGCCCGTCTCATCCTGCCACTTCTGAATGGCCTCGTACTGGTCGAAGGTCAGCGTCTTTTCCAGCATGCCCAGCGCGTAATAGTCATCCAGACGGATGTCATAATACAGCGTGGTGGCGCTGGCGGCGTTTTTATCCTCATAGGCAGCCTTGTACACATCCACCACGGGATCGCGGCCCGTTTCCACGCCCATGGCGCGGTAACGGTAATAGTCGGCGCTGTTGACGGTCTTGCTCTCTGTACCGTCCACACCCGCCCAGCTCAGCCAGCTGATACGGGGCGGCAGCTTGGTGTAGTTGAGGTAGTTGGTATCGGTCAGCGCCAGGGTGTAGTTGTTCTGGCACACCATGGGCACAATGATGGCGTAGAGCACCAGAACGATGATGATAATGGCGGCGCCCACGGAGCTCTTGTTGCGCACAACGCGGCTGACGGCATCGCGGAAGTAGCCGATGGGCTTGGTCTCCAGTTTTTTATCGTGCAGCCGGCCCTCTGTTCCCACAAAGCGGAACTTCTCGGGCGGGATCACGGGAAATCGCTGTTCACTCATTACTTTTTGCTCCCCATTCTGATTCTCGGGTCGATGAAGCTGTAGCTCAGGTCCACGATGATGCCGCTGACCAGACCGATCAGGGTGTAGAAGGCAGACAGGAGCATGAACATGTTGTAATCCGGGGTGGCGGAGGTGATGGACTCAATGTAGAGTCGGCCCACGCCGGGAATGGAGAAGATCTGTTCAATGATCATGGAACCGGAGATGATGCCGATGAACTCACCCAGGATCATGGGGAAGATAGGCACCATGGAGTTGCGCAGCGCGTGGCGCACGGTGGTCTGCGCGCGGCTCAGACCCTTGGTGCGCGCCAGCAGCAGGTAATCACTGGTCAGCACCTCGGTCAGTTCGGCACGGGTGTAACGCGCCAGACCCGCGATGGTACCAAAGCCCAGCGACAGGATGGCGGGCACCATGGTGGTAAACATGTTCCAGCTGAAGAAGTCCGTACCTTCCTTCATCAAAGGCGCAAACCACTTGAGCTTGAAGCACAAAAAGTATTGCACCAGGAAGGCGTACACATAGCTGGGCACCGATACAAATACCATAACGCCGGTAGAAATCAAATGGTCCTGCCACTTGTTCTTTTTCAGTGCCGCGTAGATGCCAAGCAGCAAGCCCAGCGGCACGGCAAAGATCATGGTATACAGGTTGACCACCACGGTGGCGGGCATCTTTTCGATGAAGACCGACCACACGTCGCGGCCCAGGTACTTACCCTCACTGATGCCCCAGTTGCCGCCGATGAGCGTTCTGGATACAAAGATGGCGTACTGCTCCAGCAGCGGCTTGTTGTAGCCCAGCGCTTCGCGGCGCATTTCGATCAGCTCCTTGTCCTTGCCGAACTGTTCCGCGGGCTTGTTGGGCAAAAGCTTGATGAGGATGAAGCACATGGACACGATGATGAAGAACACCATGACCATCAGCAGCAGTCGTTTGATGACGTATTTAAACATAAGGCTTGTCCCTTCCTCCGTTTCCTGTGGGCATTTTCCGTATCCGGACGGGAGATCTCCACAGGCAGCGGGCCGGCGTTGATCGCTTTATTTCCGGTATCGCCCGAAGCAGGGATGCCCCCATACGGAAGCATCCCTGCCGGGCATTTTTCAGCTTGCGCCGTAAGGCGCGTTGAGCTTACTTGTAGTTGATGGTGCCGCCAACGCTCTCGACGTAAGCGTCCCACTCAGCATCGGTGTAGTTGTAGGTGTAGTAGCGCACGCCGCCGAAGCCCATCGGGAAGACGGTCTCTTCGGTGTAGTACTTGATCTGCATGCCGCGCAGGCCGGCGGAAGCGGAGTTCATCAGCGGGATGTAGTTGTACAGGCCCAGATAGTTGCCTTCCAGAGCAGCCAGCACGATGATCTTCTGGGCGTCGCCGTCCAGAACCAGTTCAACGGTCTCATCGCCCTTGAGCACTTCAACCTTGGTGCCGCTGCCCTGCATGGACTCGTACCAGGTGTAAGCGCTGGCGGTGTACTCGACGCCATCCAGCTCGATGGTCACCATGGCAGTGGTGGCATCGTAGTGGCTGTCATACTGATAGGAGGGATCCACATACACCTGGAACAGGTTGTAGGGATCGAAGGTGGAACCGGTCCAGCCCACACCGAACAGCATATCCACCTGGTTGTTGCGCAGGGCATCGGCAAAGCTGTTACCGATGGTACCGTCACGCTTGAAGGTCAGCTTGCCTTCCAGCTTGGTGCCCACAACAGCCTCGGTGTAGTTGTTCACGATGAACTCATAACCGTTGTTGTAGAAAACGGAGGTCAGGTTGGGGGTACCAATCATGATCTCGATCACGTCATCTTCGTCCATCAGGCCTTCGGCGATGGCGATGTCATAAGCCTGGTCGAACAGGATCTTGGCCTGGGCCAGATCGTAACCGGTGATGGAAGCAATGGCGTCATCCTGGGTGGCGTACATCTTGCCTTCGCCGACTTCGTCGGTCAGGCCCCAGAAGTCCACGATGACCTGCTTGGCTTCGGGAGTGGCACGATAGGCAATACCATTCTCGGCGTCAGCAATGATCTGAGAGGAGTACAGGGCGTAGGCAGGGCCGTTGGTGGGGCTGGTCGCCAGGCAGAAGGCGGCACGGTCCATCGCGAAGGCCATGGCCATACGGAATTCCTTCAGGGTCAGGATGGTCTTGTTGATGTTTTCACCGGCCAGAGCCTGAGTAGAGGTCAGGGCTTCCAGTTCGGGGTTGAACACCATCGCGTAGATGGAGTCGCCATCGGAGTAGTAGCAGTATTCGGAGGTGCTGTAGTCAGCCATGTCGTCCTTCTGCAGGCCGTAGCTGTCCAGCTTGCCGCTCAGGAACAGCTCCAGACGGGTGGAGGCTTCCTCAACGAAGTCGCACACGATGGCGGTGGTCATGTACTGGGGAACGGCGGTCTCGTCGTTGTTGCCGTAGTAGTAGGGGTTCTTGGCCAGCACGTACTGCTTGTCAGCCTGGAAGGACTGCAGGTAGTAGGGGCCGTAGGACATGGTGGTTTCGGCAGAGGTGCCGTAGGTGTTGTTGTACACGCCGTCCACGATGGATTCGCAGGCCTTGTACAGGGGGATGTTGACCAGGGGCAGGTTCATGCCGTACTTCAGGTAGAAACCTTCGCAGGGCTTGGCCAGGACCATGACCACTTCGTAATCGGAAACGGCGAAGTAACCGACGTTGGCGAAGTCCATCTCGGGATAGCTGGTGAAGTAGGCGAAATAGTTGGGCAGATCATCCTCGGTCTCGCCCCAGGCGGGGTTGCCGCAGGTGACGGGAGCATACAGGGCGTAGGTCTCGTCGTTCAGGGCGATCATGCCGTCTTCGTTCATCATGCCAACCAGGGTCTCCCAGTTGGTGACATCGAAGTAAGCGTCACCGTAGTTTTCAACGTAGTCCTTCAGGGTGTTGCCGCTCAGCCACACGGACAGCGGGAAATCAACAGCCAGATACACGGGCTCGTTGTCGGGGGTGTAGTAGTTGCCATCCTCGCCCTTGACCAGGTCGGCCATCTCGTAGTAGGCATTGGCGGCGTTTTCCAGATACAGGCTCTGGCCCTGCTTGAGGTATTCCTGAGCGTTGATGATGGAAACGCTGCTGGAGTACATGGTGTCAGCACGATAGTTGGCAGCCACAGGGTCCAGCATCAGCTTGGCGGATTCGGCGATGTCGTAAGCGTTGATGGGGGTGCCATCCTGCCACTTCACATCGTTGCGGATGGTGATCTTCCAGGCGCGGGCAGTTTCATCGGCGCGGTAGCCGAACTGCTCAGCATACTGGGCGGACACATCCTCAGGCTCGCCGACAGCCAGGTCGGGCACCATGCGGTAGCCGTCCATCGTCTCGTTGTAATCGAAACGATAGTAGCCGGTGGAGATGTAGTCCAGAATGTCGCTGTCGGTAGAGGTCTGATTCTGGAAAGTGCTCCAGTTGGTGGGGAAGACAGAAGCGGCGATATTATAGGTATACGTCGCTTCGGCGGGGGCTTCGGCCAGCGCAGCACAGCAGCTCAGCAGCATGCAGACGGCCAGCACGAGGGCAAGCATCTTCTTCATTAAGATTACT
>JAKSQG010000057.1 GCA_024404275.1 Clostridia bacterium
AACTGCATCTTGTTGTAGTTGTTGGCCAGATCCTCACTGCGGGACAGAAGCACAGTGCCGTCGGTCGTCAGGGCGGAGCCGACATACAGCGAGGTGCAGGCGGAGGCGGAGGATGCGAGCATCATCAGGGAAAGAACAAAAGCAAAAACGGATACAAAGGTCTTTTTCATGGTTCGAAGGGCTCCTTTCAAAAGCGGTGAGCGTATTATAATGCATGAATATACAGTTGTCAAGCATATTTATGCAAATAAATGCAATTTATTTTCGCAATTATTGTATATTGAATGTATATTATGTTCGTGTTTGCATGTTTGCCGGCCGTCCGATTTATTTTTCCGCAAGGTTGACACCGGGCGGCGTTTTTTTTATAATAGGATGAACGTTGATCCGGTAGGTAAGGCTGCCGCGGGGATACGGACTGCTGCCGCGAAAAGGTGGAAACACCTCAAGATGGCCAACAGACAATGTCGAACACACAAGGCATGGTCTAACGCAGTTTCATTGCCCCGTGATGCTGAAGCTCGTACGGTACAATTGGCAGCCGTATGTTCTCTCCGGAGCATGCGGTGATTTTTTTTGAAGAAGGAGGGCCGTCATGGATACCGGCAGTACTGGCAGGGACGCGGATGTAGGACGAAGTAGGCGCGCGGTAAGCCACGCACGGCTTTCCGCCCGCTGAAAATACCGTGTCCCGTGACCCATCATATTATATAAGAAAGAAGGGAATCGGGATTGTCTCAGATTGAAACCGGTCTGGAGCTGACCATTGAAAAGCTCTGGGAAAACAAAAAATACAATACGCTGCGCGACGTGATGAGCACCATGCAGGCAGCCAACATCGCCTATGTGCTTTCCGTTCTGCCCGATAACGCCATTGCCCCCCTGTTCCGCCTGCTGCCCAAGGAGCTGGCCGCGGACACCTTTGTGGAAATGGAAGCCGATATGCAGGAGAAGCTCATCAAAAGCTTTTCCGATACCGAACTGAAAAACGTGCTGGGCGAGCTCTACATGGATGACGCCGTTGACCTGGTAGAAGAAATGCCGGCCAACGTGGTGCGCCGCATTCTGGCGCAAGCCGACCCCGAGATGCGCAACAGCATCAACGAGCTGCTCAAGTACCCCGAGGACAGCGCCGGCAGCATCATGACCACCGAGTTTGTGGGTCTGCGTGCCGACATGACCGTGGCCGAGGCGCTGCGCGAAATTCGCCTGACGGGTACCGACAAGGAGACCTGTAACACCTGCTACATCATCGACAAGGACCGTACGCTGATGGGCGCCGTCTCCCTGCGCACCATCGTGATGGCGCAGGACGATCAGGAAATGAAAGACCTGATGGAGGACAACGTCATCTCCGTCACCACGATGGAAGACCAGGAGACCGTGGCCCGCATGTTCTCCACCTACGACCTGAACGTCATGCCCGTGGTGGACGGCGAAAACCGCATGATCGGTATCGTAACGGTTGACGACGCCATCGACGTCATGGAAGAAGAGGCTACGGAGGACATCAGTAAGATGGCCGCCGTGACGCCTAACGATAAGCCCTACCTCAAGACCGGCGTACTGGAGATCTACAAAAACCGTATTCCGTGGCTGCTGCTGCTGATGCTGTCCGCCACCTTTACGGGCATGATCATTACCGGCTTTGAGCACACGCTTTCCGCCTCCATCATTCTGACCGCCGCCATCCCCATGCTGATGGATACGGGCGGTAACTGCGGCAGCCAGGCGAGTGTGACCGTTATCCGCAGCCTGTCTTTGGATGAACTGCACTTCAGCGACATCACCAAGGTGTGGTGGAAGGAATCCCGTGTGGCCGTGATGTGCGGCATCACGCTGGCGGTGTTCAACTTTGTCAAGCTGCTGATTCAGTACAGCTCCTTCCCCAACTACGTCATGGCCTCCGCCACCATCTGCATCACGCTGGCGCTGACGGTCGTATTGGCCAAGCTGGTGGGCTGCACGCTGCCCATGGTGGCACAGAAGCTCGGCTTTGACCCGGCGGTCATGGCCAGCCCCTTCATTACCACCATCGTGGACGCCCTGTCACTGCTGCTGTTCTGCACCATCGCCGGCATGCTGATGCCCGGTCTGGTCTAAACAAATAAGAGGATACTCATGAGCAAAAAAGCTGTCTTTCTGGATATTGACGGCACGCTTTTGCCCAGAGGCGCCGAAGGGCCTGTCGCAAAGGATGCGCAGGCCCTTCGCCGCGCTGTGGCGGCGGGTCATATCATACTGATCAACACAGGCCGCTCCTTTGGCTTTGTGCCGCCCTCCCTCAAGCAGGCGGATTACATCAGCGGCATTCTGGCGGGCTGCGGCGCGCACCTGATATTGAACGGTGAAACCATTTTCTGCCGCCGTGTGGACCGCAGCGATCTTCGCACCGCGTGCCGCCTGATGCTGTCCACGCCGGGTCGTCATTGCTATTTTGAGTGCGAGAACGGCATGCTGGAGATCGGCGCCTTCCCCGGGCGCAAAAGCCTGGTCAAGGTGACGCACGAGGACGACTTTGAGACCGTTTTCAAGGACATCAACGTGACCAAGCTGACCGTCACCTCCCCCATCACCGAGGAGGACCGTGCCGTGCTGGAGCCCATGCTGGACCTGGTGGTATGGCGGGACTGGTACGAAGCCGTTCCCAAAGGCTGCAACAAGGGCAGCGGACTGCTGACCGCCTGCGAAATGCTGGGCATCGCCCCCGAGGACAGCATTGCCATCGGCGACGGCGTCAACGATCTGGACATGCTTCGCTGCGCCGGCACCGCCGTGGCGATGGGCAACGCGGAGCCCGAGGTCAAGGAAGCCGCCGACATGGTCACCGGCATTTGCGGCGAGGGCGGCGTGGCGGACGCGTTGGAAAAGCTGCTGGGCATCTGAGGAACAACATCATGCTGAAGAATTTTACAACGCAGGAAAAAAAGATCTTCTGGGGCTGCGCCATCTGCTACATGCTGGCGTATGTGGGGCGCTTCAACCTTGCCCCCGCGCTGAGCGGCATCACCGAAACATTTGCGCTGACTGCCGCCCAAAGCGGTCTTATTCAAACCATGCTGGCTGCCGTGTACGCCGTGGGACAGGTGGTCAACGGCATTCTGGCCGACCGGGTCAACTGCCGGCGCCACATTACAATGGGCCTCATCGGCACCGCCGTGTGCAACCTGCTGGTGGGCTGTGCCTCCAGCTACACACAGGTGCTGGTGCTGTGGGCGCTCAACGGCGCCTTTCAATCCATGCTGTGGACGCCCGTGGTGCGCATCATGGCCGACTGGTACGAGGGGGAAAAGCGCGGCCGGGTCACCTATTACATGTGCTTCACCTTCATCATCGGTCATTTCCTGGCGTGGGCCATTTCCGGCAGCATGAAGAGCCTTGCCAACTGGCGCTTTGCCTTCTGGGTGCCCGCCGCCGTGATGGCAGCCAACGCCGTACTGGCCTATACCCTGCTGCGGGACCGCCGCGAAGCCCGTGCCGCCGAGGGCACTGCCCCGGCCGAAACGATCGCGCGCATGCCCATCCGGGATATGATGTTCAAAACGGGGCTGTGGGCGGTGCTCATCGGCTGCGTGTTTACGGGCATTGCCCGCGACGGCGTGATGACGTGGGCGCCCTCGCTCATTGACAGCCGTGCCGGTACATCGCTGGGCAGCGTCACCTCCTCGCTCATCATTCCCGTGCTCAACCTGTTCGGCGTGCTGCTGGCGCGCCGTCTGATGAACAAGGCAAACGGTGCCATCCGCCCCGCGCTGGACAAGCTGATGTCTGCCGCGGCGGTGGTCGCGCTGGTGCTGGCGGTGTTCAACGGCGGCAGCGTGTATGTGTTTGCCGTGCTGCTGGGCATGCTGTGCTCGCTGATGTATGCCTCCTCCAACCTGCAGAATGTGATGCTGCCCATGGCGTATGCCTACACGGGGCGTGTATCGCTGGTGGCGGGTCTGTGCGACTGCATGATCTATCTGGGCATGTCGCTGGTCGCGGTGCTGTCGGGCGGGCTGCTGCAGGCCTTCGGACAGTGGGCGGTGTATCTCAGCTGGGCGGCCGCGGCACTGCTGTCGCTTTTGATGATGCACGCGGCGGAAAAAGCACGCAAAGCCTGACAAAAAAATATCGCGGACGGAGAAACAACTCCGTCCGCTGTTTTTTTATATGAAGAGCGCGCCTTCCTGCATGTTGCCCACAAGGTTATAGAGGATATCAAGGTACGCCTGCCCCATGCGCGTGGGGTGATAGTTTTTATTGGTGATGACGCCGATGCGCAGCACCTCGTCCACTTCCAACGGAATGGAAACAATGTCTTCGCCGCGCAGATAGCTGGGGCAGATACCGGAGGAGATGGTGTAGGCGTTGGTGCCCACCATCAGGTCGATGATGGAGCCCTTATCCGTTACGCGGATGGTGCGGTCGTGGTTGAGGTTGGACAATATCTCTTCAGAATAATAGAAGGCATTGCGGTCGCCCTGATCGTAGGTCAGGCAGGGCAGGGGCTTCAGATCCTACAATGTAACGGAAGAGCGCACCGCCAGCGGATTGTTGCGTCCGATGAAGATGTGCGGCCGTGCGGAAAACAATTCCGAAAAAACCAGATTGGCTTCCCGCAATTGGCGGGTGATGACCGTTTCGTTATAGGAAGAAAGGTAGATGACCCCCATCTCGCTGCGCAGGGTGCGCACATCCTCGATGGTATCCCACGTTTTGCCCTCGCGCAGCGTCAGCTCATAGCTTTCATCGCCCTGCGCCTTGACCAGCTCCACAAAGGCGCCGGCGGTAAAGGAATAGTGCTGGGTGGATACGGAAAAGCGCTTCTTTTCCATCGTGTGGGAGATGTATTTGTCGTTGATCAGCTGCGCCTGATGCACCACCTGACGGGCGTAGCCGAGGAACTCCTCGCCCTCGGCGGTGGGCAGCACACCGCGGGTCTTGCGGATGAACAGCTGAATGCCGATCTCGCTTTCAAGCTCATGAATGGCGGCGGACAGGCTGGGCTGGGAAATGAACAGGTTTTTGGCCGCGTCCGTGATGGAATGCTGGTCGGCGACCTCAATGACGTAACGAAGCTGCTGCAAAGTCATGACAATGCCCCCTTCTTTGCATAAGATACCACAGTTTACGCCTCAAGGCAAGATGTGTTATAGTTTTTGCCTATGGCGCAGCATATATTTTAAGTTGTTGTCTATTGAACAGAAGTGTGTTATCATTCCTTTCGTCATCCCGAAGCGATGATAAATACCGGTAAAAGCAAAAAGGAGACTCCACTTGGCACTCATATAGCTTCGCAATCTGGGCAAGACGTTCCGTGGAAAGACCCAGACAGTGGACGCACTGCGGGACATCAATCTGGACATCGAACAAGGCGATATTTACGGCATTATCGGCATGTCCGGCGCGGGCAAATCCACGCTGGTCAGATGCATCAATTTTCTGGAAAAGCCCACCGCCGGTCAGGTCATCATCGACGGCAAGGACCTGGCCAAGCTCTCTTCAAAAGAACTGAGAACGCTCCGCCGCGAGGTATCGATGATCTTTCAGCAGTTCAACCTGCTGCAGCAGCGCGACGTGCGCGGCAACATCGCTTACCCGATGGAACTGAGCGGCAAATCCAAAGCCTACATCAAAAAAAGAACGGATGAGCTGCTGGAGGTCGTGGGACTCACCGAAAGGCAGCACAACTATCCCAGTCAGCTGTCCGGCGGACAGCAGCAGCGCGTGGCGATCGCCCGTGCGCTGGCCTCTGACCCCAAGATCATCCTGTGCGATGAGGCCACCAGCGCGCTCGACCCCACCACCACCACCGCCATTTTGAATCTGCTGCGGCAGATCAACCGCGACATGGGCATCACCATTGTGATCATCACCCACGAGATGAGCGTGGTCGAAACGACCTGCACCCACGTTGCCATCATCGATCAGGGCACGCTTGCCGAATCGGGAAAGGTGGAGGACATCTTCAGCCATCCCGAAAGCGAGGCTGCCCGCAAGCTGATCTTCCGCAAGAGCGGCGCCGCCGCCCCCAAGCTGGGCGAGCGCACCATCCGCGTGGTGTTTGACGGTGCCGGCGCCGATGAACCCATTATTTCCAATCTGGTCATGGAATGCGGCGTCATGGTGAACATCACCGCCGCCAACACCCGCACCATCAACGGTCAGGTATTCGGCGAAATGGTGCTGCAGCTGCCCGAGGAGGCCGCGCAGCAGGAAAAAGCCATCTACTACCTCAAGACCCACGGCGTAAAGGTGAACGATGTCAGCGATCTGAGCGGCAAGGACCTGTCCGAGCCGTCTGAGGATGACGAGGGAGGTGACCGCTGATGCCGATGGCCAAAATGATCCCCCTGCTGTGGAACGGTATCAAGGATACCATGTACATGACCATGACCTCCACGCTGTTTGCGTATCTGATCGGTCTGCCGCTGGCCATTCTGCTGGTGCTGACCTCGCCCAAGGGACTGCGTCCCCGGCCCATTCTCTACCGCATTCTGGACATCGTGGTCAATGTGTTCCGCTCCGTACCCTTCATCATTCTGATGATCCTGGTCATCCCCATCACCCGCGCCATTGCCGGCAAAGCCTACGGCTCCACGGCAACGGTCGTACCGCTGGTCATCGCCGCGGCGCCCTACGTCGCCCGCATGATCGAGTCCTCCCTGCTGGAGGTCAACCCCGGTGTCATCGAGGCGGCGCAGTCAATGGGCTCCTCCACGTGGCAGATCATTTACAAGGTGATCATCCCCGAGGCCAGGGCCTCGCTGCTGGTGGGCGCCACCATTTCCATCGGCACCATCCTCGGCTACAGTGCCATGAGCGGTGCTGTGGGCGGCGGCGGTCTGGGACAGATCGCCATCCAGTACGGCTATCAGCGGTATCAGACCGATATCCTGATCGTTACCGTCATCCTGCTGATCATTCTGATGCAGATCTTCCAGCTGCTGGGCATGTGGATCTCCCGCAAGCTGGACAAGCGCATCCGCGAATGATTTCCCAAGGGAGCAAAGCCGGAAGGCTTTCATCCATACAAAACAAAAATCAAAAAACGTAAAAGGAGACAAAAACAATGAAAAAGGTACTCGCTATCGTGCTCGCCCTCGTTCTGACCGCTGCTGTTGCCCTGGCTTCCGCCGAGACGCTGGTCGTCGGCGCCACCGCCGTTCCCCATGCCGAGATCCTCGAGCAGGCCAAGCCCATTCTGGCCGCCAAGGGTGTTGATCTGGAGATCGTTGTTTTTGATGACTATGTGCAGCCCAACCGTCAGCTGGCCGACGGCGATCTGGACGCCAACTACTTCCAGCATGTGCCCTATCTGACCGGCTTCAACGCCAGCAACGGCACCAACCTGGCTGTTCTGGGTGCTGTGCACTATGAGCCCATGGGCATCTACGGCGGCAAGACCGCTGCCCTGGACGCCATCAAGGCGGGCGCCGTCATCGGCATCCCCAACGACCCCTCCAACGAAGTGCGCGCCCTCGAGCTGCTGGCTGCGCTGGACCTGATCGTGCTGCCCGAAGTGTATGACACCACCCTGACCGTGCTGGACATCACCGGCGACCTGAACCCCCTGAAGCTGGAACTGATCGAGATCGCCGCCGAACAGCTGCCCCGTCAGCTGGCTGACTTCGACTTCGCCGTCATCAACTCCAACTACGCGCTGGAAGCCGGTGTGGAAGTGGTCGGCACCGCTCTGGCTTGCGAGAGCACCGAAGTTTCCTACCCCAACGTGGTCGCCATCCGCGAGGGTGACACCAACCCCCTGCTGCAGACCCTGATCGACGTGCTGCAGAGCGATGAGATCGCCAACTGGATCACCGAGACCTACGGCACCGCCGTGGTTCCCACCACCGTGTATTAATTAAAAAAACACACACTGCTCCCCGGCGGCAAAGCCGGGGAGCTTTTCCTTTTGCTTGCACTTATCACCGCGGCGTTGTATAATGGATGATACCGAAAGGGGACGAGAATATATGAAAAAGAAGCATGTTCTGCTGCTGTTCTGCGATCAGCTGCGCCGCGATACCATTCATGCCCTCGGCAATGAGGATATTGTCACGCCCGCGCTGGACGCGCTTTCTGCCCAGTCGATGGTGTTTGACCGCGCTTACACCCCCTCCCCCGTCTGCGTGCCCGCGCGCATGAGCATGTTTGCCGGTCAGTACTGCAACCGCACCGGCAACAACACCAACAACCGTGCCACGGTGTATCAGGGAGATGGTTTTTATTCCGAGTTCACCAAAGCCGGCTACAACAGCTGCTGCATCGGCAAGATGCACTACAACATGGACCTGTACGGGCAGATGGGCTTCCGCACGCGCCTGTCGCAGGAAGAAATGGCCAACCCCGAAAAGGATGACTATACCCGCTGGCTGAAAAACTCGCCCTACAAGAATGTGTTTGACTACAACGGTCAGCGCACCGAACTGTATTATATGCCGCAGGTGAGCCCCCTGCCCATGGAGGCGCACCCCACGCAGTGGATCGGCGACCGTGCGGTTGAATTCATCAACGGCTGCAATCCCGAGGAGGAGCCTGTTTTCCTTGTGGCGTCCTTCATCCATCCGCATCCGCCGTTCTGCCCGCCCGCGCCGTGGAACAAGATGTACCGCAAGCCCATCCGCCGCACATTCACGCCCGAAAACCCCGATGACTATGAAAACATGATGCGCAACCGCTACACCCTGGACGCGTTTGGCATTTCGCCCCGCCGTCTGGAAACGCTGGTGCAGCACTATTACGCCTGCATCTCCTTTGTGGATTATCAGGTGAGCCGCATCGTGCAGGCGCTCAAGGACAAGGGCATGTATGACGACACGGTCATCGTGTTCTCCTCCGACCATGGCGACATGCTGGGCGATTACCGCTCCATGGGCAAGCGCACCATGGTGGACGCGGCAAGCAATATTCCCTTTATGATCAAAATGCCGGGCGAAGCGCCCTGCGAGCGGCACGATCCCGCCTCGCTGGTGGACATTGCGCCCACGCTGCTTTCCGCCGCGGGCATTGAATACGACAAGGCCGAATACGACGGCGTGGACCTGATGACGGAACAGCACGAGGAAGTGTACAGCCAGTACGGCAACGGCACCCTCGGCCTGTACATGGTGGCGACGGGCAAGGACAAGCTGGTATATTCCGCCATCGGCGATCAGTATTTCTACTTTGACAGCTTCCCGGATGCCGTCAACAAGTTTGACCTCTCCAACCCGCGTGTGGCGGAGCTGAAGGCGAAGCTGGACGCGTACATGGCGGCGGACAAGTGCACCGAGATCGATGACCGCCCCAACCCGCAGAACCCCTACAAGCAGGAAAAGTACTCCTTCTACCCGCCGCTGGATGACCACATCGCGACCTTTGAGGAGGAGCGTGCGCGCATGCCCAAGGGGTACGAGATCACCCTCGGCGGCAAGCACACGGACTA
>JAKSQG010000058.1 GCA_024404275.1 Clostridia bacterium
TCCGTTGATGCGGCATCGGTCTCTCCTGCGTCCGTTGATGCGGCATCGGTCTCTCCTGCGTCCGTTGATGCGGCATCGGTCTCGGCTTCAAACACCATTCGTACTCCATCTTGCTCAGTGATCATCTGGTTGCCATCCACGGTCAGGGCAAGGGATTCCACCCCATTATCCAGAGTGATCATATTGCCTTCGACGCTCCAAGTGGCAGTAAGGTCTTCCTTTCCATCCACGATGAAGGTGCAGATGCCATCATCATTGAAAACAAGCACCAGCTCCATATCAAGCTAAGAAGGGGCATACGATTCGCCGTCCAAAATGATGGAAGTCAGGTACATATTCACAGATTCAGCGTTGACGGCGGCGATGGTCATGCACAGTGCCAACACCACTACCATCAACAGATCAGCTATTTTTTTCATGGTTCCCAACATCCTTTCCTCGTTCTTTCCGGACCTGCTTCCGCATTATATCATCCGGCAGGAGCATTATCAAGCAATACAGCGTTTTTGCGCCCTTGTTTCCCGCCTCGTATACCGATGATCACGGATCATATTTTTACACAGTTAGTAATAATTTTTGCAAAGGACTATGCGACGCGTTGAAAAAGTGCTATGATGTTTTCAGCGGTAAATCCGCATATATCAATATTTCGGAGAGTGCTTTTTGACAAGTATCAGAACACTGGATCTTGCAGCGTAACCGGGAGGTTGCGGCCGCAAAATGATCCCAACCTCCCGCAGCAATGCAGTTGAAGTTAACAACATTCGGGAGGAAAAACAATGAATACAAATAACATCATCATTCGCAACGAAACCAAAGACGAATACCGCGCTGTGGAAACCCTGGTCCGGGATTCCTTCTGGAACGTGTACCGCCCCGGCTGTCTTTAGCACTATGTGCTGCACTGCCTGCGGAACGATCCCGCGTTTGTACCGGAGCTTGATTTTGTGATGGAACAAAACGGCATCCTCATCGGGCAGAACATGTTCATGCGTGCTGTCATCAAAGCCGATGACGGACGGGATGTTCCCATTATGACGATGGGTCCCATCTGCATCACGCCCGATCTCAAGCGCAAGGGCTACGGCAAGCTGCTGCTCGATTACTCGCTTCAGAAGGCTGCGGAAATGGGCTGCGGCGCCGTGTGCTTTGAGGGAAACATCGATTTCTACGGCAAAAGCGGCTTCACGTACGCTTCCCGCTTCGGCATCCGCTATCACGGTTTGCCCGAAGGGGAAGACGCGTCCTTCTTCCTGTGCAAGGAACTGATTCCCGGTTACCTTGACGGTGTGACGGGCGAGTACGCCACACCGCAGGGCTATCTGGTGGAAGAAGCCGAGGCGGAAGCCTTTGACCGCCTGTTCCCGCCCAAACAGAAGCTCAAGCTCCCGGGACAGCTTTTCTGACGATAAACGATAATTTAAGGGGGAACCACGCTTTCCGAAGCCGGAAAGCATGGTTCCCCCTTTTACCCCCTCCGGGAAAGGGCAATCTTATCACACAACAAAACACCCTTGCCTTGATGAAAGAAAATCTCATCATTGCAAGGGTGTTTGTAGTTAAGGCCATACAGGATCATGCAAGGTCATGTTCAAAAAAACGGTTCGTGGTATACTCATAAACCGCTTTTTCTCGGAAGGTTTGGAAACCATGCTTTTTGGCATCAAAAAGCGTGGTTTCCAAAAACCCCTCGTCGTCCTATCGTCAGCCGTTGCTTTCGCCGGCCACGACCAGAGAGTTGCGCATGAATTCCGCATACAGGGAGAATTCCGCCTCGCGGTCTTCGGGATAGGTCACGGTCAGGGAATAGAACACGCCATTGCCTTCATACACGGCGATATACAGTCCCGCAGCCTGAGCGGTCGCCAGACCCACATCTTCCTTCACGGTCACGGTCATGTCGTCCTCGCTCTCGCCGGTCAGCAGGGCGGCATAGCCCGCCAGATCATAATCGCCGGCGTCCTCACAGCGATAGCGCACACCGCTGACCAGTTCATCCTCTTCATAGCAGCTGTAATCAAAACCGTCATCACGCTGCACATAGGTCTCGGGCACATTCATTTCATAGCCATACTGATCGTTATGCACCGTACGGTATTCCATCGCGCTGTAATAGGGCGTGGTCTCGCAGCTGACCATTCCGTAGCCGCTGCCGTCGCGGGTCACGCACACGGTCGCGCCGCACAGCCACTGCACGGCATCCTCGGGGGCGTCGATGGGGTTGGTGTCGTCACCGGCCTCCAGATACACATCGCACTCCAGCACATAGCAGCCGCCGTCCTCCACGCAGGAATAGACATAGGCGCCCACATAGATATCGTTCTCGTATTCCACCGGCAGCGCTTCGCGCACGTTTTCATCCAGCCAGGAGCGCATAGTCGCCAGCTCCGCGTCGCTCAGCACGCTCTGACGCACATCGCGCACAGGGGCAGCCAAAGCGGAAAGGGGCAGCAGCAGGCAAAGCAGCAGGGCGAGCATTTTTTTCATGGTGATTTCTCCTTTTTATTTCACGCTTGCGGCGTTTTGTTCATTCAGATAGCGGGCAATGGCCAAAGCCGCCACATTGCCCTGACCCACGGCACGTGCCGCCTGATGCGGCAAGCCCGTCATATCGCCCGCGGCAAACACCCCGGGCACCGAGGTCATCAGCTCATCGTTGACCCAAACCGTGTTTCCTTCCACCTTCAGGCCCGGCACCAGTGAGGTCGGGGGCAAAGCCGGCCGCAGGATAAACACGCAGTCATACTCCTTTTCGGCATCCTTCGTGGCAAGGCGGATCTTTCCTTCGGGCGTTTTCTCCACCTTCACGGGCTTTCCGCCGTCCGTCACCCCTTCGGGGAGCGTGTGCGGCTTCAAAGCGTAATAATCCACCCCGGCAATGCCTTTCAAAAACGCGGTATCCGCCGCGGCGCTTTCATCCTCCGCCGCCACGGCGACCTTGCCGCCGCGGTACAGCATGCCGTCGCAGGTCGCGCAGTAGCTGATGCCGTTGCCCAGCAGCGTTTCCTCTCCTTCGATGGCGGCCTTTCTTGCGGCGCCGCACGCCAGCAGCACCGTTTTTGCGGAAAAGATCTCCTCGCCCATCAGCACGTCAAAGCCCTTTTTGCGCTTCATGATGAGGCGCACCGAGCCGCTTTTGATCTCCGCGCCCATCTCAGCCGCCTGCTGCCGCATGCTCTGCTGCAGCGCCTTGCCATCCGCCGAGGGCAGACCGGGATAGTTATCAATGCGTCTGGTCATCTCCAGCGCCGAGGGCGCCGCTGAAAACATAAGCACCTTCAGGTTGCGCATGCGCAGCGTCATGGCTGCAGAGCACCCTGCCGGGCCCGCGCCCACGATCAGTACATCGGGTGTGTCCATCTTTTTCACCCTCCTTATTATCAGTTTACCGCATTTTTCGCCTCCGCGCAAGCATTTTGTTTCAATTTTATGACATTATTAACAAAATATTTTACAATTGGTCTCATTTACGAAACAAAACATTTCATCCATATGCTTTAATATATGTCTTATTCCACCATTTTGCTTGCCACACCCCTGAGAAAAGAGTATACTGGTAATGATTATTGCGGAGGTACAGCACTGTGCGCTTCATATTGAAATATATCCGTCCTCTGGGCAGCCGGGTGGCGTTTGGCATGAGCCTGAAGCTCTTCGGCTCCATGATGGAGCTGCTCATCCCCTACATTCTGTCCCATATCATCGATGATATCACCCCGCTGAAGGATGTACCGCAGGTACTTTTGTGGGGCGGCATCATGATCTTCTGCTCGCTGTTGGCATGGGCGGGCAATGTCATTGCCAACCGCTTTGCCGCCGGCGTCGCCCGTGATGCCACCCGTGCCATCCGTCACGATCTGTTCGGTCACATCGTGTCCATGAACAGCCGCGACATCGACCGCATCACCATTCCCTCGCTCATTTCCCGCATGTCCACCGATACCTTTTATGTGTACCGTGTCATCGGCATGACGCAGCGCATGGGCGTACGCGCCCCCATCATGCTCATCGGCGGCATCATTCTGACGCTGACGCTGGACCCCGTGCTGTCGCTCATCCTGCTCGCCATGCTGCCTTTTATGGCGGGATTGATCTTCCTCATCAGCAAAAAAGGCGTGCCGCTGTATGAGGAGTTGCAGCACCGTGTGGATGAACTGGTGCGTGTGGTGCGCGAAAACGCCTCGGGCGTGCGCATCATCAAGGCGCTGGGCAAAACAGAATACGAAAAGGACCGTTTTCAGCAGGTCAACCGCGGCGTGGCGCAGCAAGAAACCAAAGCCAGTGTCATCATGGCCATCAACAACCCCACCACCCAGTTTTTGCTCAACCTCGGTCTGGTGCTGGTCATCCTCGCGGGTGCGCAGCGCGTCAACAGCGGGCTGACGCAGGCGGGCAAGATCGTTACGTTCATGAGCTTCTTCACCATGATCCTGAACGCCCTGCTGGCCATCACACGCTTTCTGACCATCGGCTCCAAGGCACTTGCCTCCGCCCGCCGCCTGCAGGAGGTCATGGAGACCGAAACCGAGCACACCGCCCTTCCCGCCGCGGAGGAGGACCCCTCCGCCCCGCATATCGAATTCCGTAACGTCACCTTCTCCTACAACCACGTGCAGCCCACCGTACAGGGCATCAGCTTCAGCCTCCCAAAGGGCAGCACGCTTGGCATTCTCGGCCCCACGGGCAGCGGCAAAAGCACGCTCATCAAGCTGCTGCTGCGCTTCTATGACCCCGATGAGGGACAGATCCTGTTAAGCGGCCGCGATATCCGCACCATGGAGCTGTCCGACCTGCGCCCCCGCATCAGCGCCGTGTTCCAGAATGACGCCCTCTTCCGCGGCACCGTCGAAGACAATGTACGCCTCGGCCGTCAGCTTTCGATGGAGGAGGTCAACGATGCCATCGTCCGTGCGCAGGCAGAGCCCTTCATCAACGAAAAAGGCGGTCTCGAAAGCCCCGTGCAGGCACATGGCTCCAACTTCTCGGGCGGTCAACAGCAGCGTCTGCTGCTCAGCCGTGCTTTGGCAGGCAGCCCCGAAATTTTGCTGCTGGATGACGCCACCAGCGCCCTCGACTTCAAGACCGAGGCGGCCTTCCGTGCCGCGCTGCGCGAAAAGGGCGGCAGCACCACGCTGATCATCGCCCAGCGCATCAGCGCCGTCATGCACTGCGATCAGATCCTCGTATTGGAGGACGGTCTGCCCGCCGGTCTCGGCTCGCATGAGGAGCTGCTCCGCTCCTGCCCCCTGTATCAGGAAATTGCCTCTTTGCAGCTGGGAGGTGAGGACGCATGATGAACGGAAGACCCAACAGCCGTTACGGCTCGCCCAACCCCAAGGTACAGGAAGAGCTCAAAAAGCCCCGCCGCGGCATTCTGCTGCGCCTTGGCAAATACCTGTGGCAGTTCAAGTGGCTGCTTCTGCTGGCACTGCTGCTCACCATTGGCGGCAACACCTTCTCGCTCCTCGGTCCCACGCTTTCGGGTGCCGCCATTGACTGCATCGGCATCACCCCCGGTCAGGTCGATTTTGCGGGCGTCGCATATTATGCCCTGCTGATGCTGTTGTTCTATCTGACTTCAGCGGTGATGAGCTATCTTCTCAACATCCTCATGGTGTGGATCAGCCGCAACGTCACCCTGCGCATGCGCCGTGATATGTTCAACCGCCTGTCCGATATGCCCGTCAGCTTTTTTGACCTGCACCCCGTGGGCGACGTGCTGAGCCGCATCTTCTACGATACAGATACCATCAACACCTCCCTTTCGACCGATGTGGTCACCATCCTCGCCAGCACCATCACCATCATCGGTTCGCTCATCATGATGCTGCGCATTTCGCCCGTGCTGGTGCTGGTGTTTGTCATCACCATCCCGCTGAGCATCGCCATCACACGCTTTATCACGCACCACACCACGCCCTTGTTCCGTCTGCGCTCCCGCAAGATGGGCGAGCTGAATGACTTTGTGGAAGAAAAAGTCTCCGGCATGAAGACCCTCAAGGCCTACAGTCAGGAGAAAAACACCCTTGACGCCCTCGATGCCCTCAACAATGAGGTCGTGGATGCCTACTACAAGAGCGAATACTACGCCAGCACCATGGGTCCCTCGGTCAGCTTCATCAACAACCTGTCGCTGTCGCTCATCAGTTTGCTGGGCGGTCTGCTCTACATGACGGGCGATACCACGATCATGGGCATTGCCATTTCGGGCATGACCATCGGCGGCATCAGCTCCTTCATCCTCTACAGCCGCAAGTTTGCCGGCCCCATCAACGAAATTGCCAACATCTTCGGCGAGCTGCAATCCGCCCTCGCCGCCGCCGACCGCGTATTCAGCCTGCTCGACCAGCCGCTTGAAGAAGCCGATGTCCCGGGCGCGCCCGCCCTCACCGATGTCCGCGGTGATGTCGAGATGAAGGACGTCAGCTTCGGCTATGTGCCGGACAAGACCATCCTCAAAAATCTTTCTCTCACCGCCCGCCGCGGCAGCCTCATCGCCATTGTCGGTCCCACAGGCGCCGGCAAAACCACGCTCATCAACCTGCTGATGCGTTTTTATGACATCGACAGCGGCAGCATCACCGTCGACGGACAGGAGATCCGTTCCGTGCAGCGCCGCAGCCTGCGCGGCGCCTACTCGATGGTGCTGCAGGATACGTGGCTGTTCTCCGGCACCATCTTTGACAACATCGCCTATGCCCGCCCCGATGCCACCCGTGAGGAGGTCATCGAAGCCGCCAAAGCCGCCCGCATCCATCATTACATCATGAGCCTGCCGCAGGGCTATGACACCGTGCTGACCGATGACGGCACCAACATTTCAAAGGGGCAGAAACAGCTGATGACCATCGCCCGCGCCATGTTGGTCAAGTCCCACATGCTCATTCTGGACGAAGCTACCAGCAACGTTGATACCCGCACCGAGGTGCAGATTCAGCAAGCCATGCGCCGCCTGATGCAGGACAAGACCTGCTTTGTAGTCGCTCACCGCCTGTCCACCATCCGCAACGCCGACCTCATTCTGGTCGTCCGCGACGGCAACGTGGTGGAAAGCGGCACGCACAGCGAATTGATGAAAAAGCGCGGCTTCTATCACGAAATGTACAACGCCCAGTTCCGCTGAGGAAAGGAGAGGAAACATGCCCACGCTGTCCGAATTACTGAAAGAAAGCCGCCGCATCGTCTTTTTCGGCGGCGCCGGCGTATCCACCGAAAGCGGCATTCCCGATTTCCGCGGGGAAAACGGCCTGTACCGTCAAACCTTCCGTTACCCGCCATAGGTCATGCTCAGCCGATCCTTTTTTGACCGTCATCCCGAGGACTTTTTCGATTTTTACCGTGAGCGCATGCTGGCGCCCGACGCCCTGCCCTCCAAGGCGCATACCGCCCTTGCAAAACTGGAGCAGATGGGCAAGCTGACCGCCGTCATCACGCAGAACATCGACGGTCTGCATCAGAAGGCAGGCAGCCAAACGGTATACGAGCTGCACGGCTCCACGCTGCGCAATTACTGCATGGATTGCCATGCCTTCTACCCGCTGGAATTCATCCAAAACAGCCGCGGCGTGCCCCGCTGTCCCGTCTGCCAAGGCATCGTCAAGCCCGACGTGGTGCTCTATGAAGAAGGTCTTGACGATGGCACCATCACCGCTGCTGTGACCGCCCTTGCCGAAAGCGACCTTGTCATCGTGGGCGGCACATCGCTCACCGTCTATCCCGCTGCCGGGCTCATCGGCTACCGCGGGGGAAAGCTGGCCGTCATCAACAAGACCGCCACCCCTGCCGACCGCATGGCCGACCTGTGCCTGCATCAAAGCGTCGGCGAAGCCCTGACCGAAGCCTTGTCCTCCCTGTAAGCCCGCTGTCCTTCCAGTGTACCGAAACGTTTTTTCGGTTGACAACCGTTCCTCCTGCCCTTATAATAAGGATGATGCTTTTAAAGCGGTCCTGTGAGGCCGCCAAGGATGATCGGTTTGTTTGTCACGCCGTTCTCTTTGAGAGTACGGCGTTTTTACTTACGGAAAGGAGCTGAGCCCTTTGATGCAGATGTTCGGTCAGATGCTTCCATCGGCGTTCTGTTCTTTTCCTTTCTGCCGGTCTTTTAACCGTTCCATCGGTTAAAGGGCCGGTTTTCTTTATGAAGGAGGAGTGCCCATGCTTCACCCTTTCACCCGTAAACTGATTCTTCTGAACGGTGCCGAATTCTGCGGCTTCGGCTTCGGCGATCCCGGCGACCGCATTCTGGAGATCGTGTTCAACACCTCCATGGTCGGCTATCAGGAGATCTTGTCCGACCCCAGCTATACCGATCAGGGCGTTGTCATGACCTACCCGCTCATCGGCAACTACGGCATGGCCGCCGATGACTACGAGACCAAAGTGCCCACCATCGGCGCGCTCATCGTGCGCGAATACAACGATGAGCCCTCCAATTTCCGCTCCGAAAAAACACTCGATGAGGTCATGCGTGCCTATGGCGTTGCCGGTCTCAGCGGCATCGATACCCGCCGTCTCACCCGCATGATCCGTGATATCGGCAGCTGTCCCGGTCTTTTGTGCGGTCCCGAGGTCTCCCTTGAGGAAGGTCTCAAGCGTCTGCGCGCCTTCTCTCCCCGTCACGATCAGGTCAGCCGCGTCAGCCGCAAGGCGCCCGAGCATTACGAGGCCGAAAACGCCCGCTTCCATGTGGCCGCCATCGACTGCGGCATGAAGCAGAACATCGTCCGTTCCATGCTCAAAAAGGGCATTTCCGTCACCGTGCTGCCGTGGGATACCGATCCCGCCGCCATCACGGCGCTCGCTCCCGACGGCCTGTTTGTTTCCAACGGCCCCGGCGACCCCGAGGATGCCGTGCCCGTCATCAACACCGTACGCGAGCTCAAGGGCAAGCTGCCCATCTTCGGCATCTGCCTCGGCCATCAGATCCTGTCCCTCGCCTACGGCGCCTCCACCTACAAGCTCAAGTACGGTCACCGCGGCGGCAACCACCCGGTGCAGGATCTGTCCACCGGGCTTATCGAAATGACCAGCCAGAACCACTCCTACGCTGTGGATGACAAGAGCCTGGAAGGCACCCCCCTGACCGTCACCCACCTGAACCTGCTGGATAAGACCGTGGAGGGCGTTCAGTGCATCCGGGACCGTGCCTTTGCCGTGCAGTACCACCCCGAATCCGCTCCCGGCCCGCAGGACAGTTCCTACCTGTTTGACCGTTTCATCGCTTTGATGGAGGAGGCCCGCGAAAATGCCTAAGAGAACAGATATCAAACGCATTCTTGTCATCGGCTCCGGCCCCATCGTCATCGGTCAGGCCGCCGAGTTTGACTATGCCGGCACGCAGGCTTGCCTCGCCCTGAAAGAAGAGGGCTACGAGGTCATCCTCTGCAACTCCAACCCCG
>JAKSQG010000059.1 GCA_024404275.1 Clostridia bacterium
CAAATGGTAGCGCGCATGCGTCACTTTCATCCGAATGCCGATGCCGCGCTGATCGAAAAAGCGTATGCCTTTGCCGAAAAGGTGCACGGCGGTCAGCGCCGTCTGAGCGGCGAGCCTTATATTGTACACCCCGTTTATGTAGCGAGCATTCTGACGGAGATTGGCATTGACGCCCCGACCATCGCGGCGGGCCTTTTGCATGACACGGTGGAAGACTGCAAGGACGTGACGCTGGAGACCATCGATACCGAATTCGGTCCCGAGGTGGCGCGGCTGGTGGACGGCGTGACCAAGCTGAGCAAGCTGGATTTTACCAACCGTGAGGAGCAGCAGGCGGAGACGCTGCGCAAAATGATTCTGGCGATGGGCAAGGATATCCGCGTGGTGCTCATCAAGTTGGCCGACCGTCTGCACAACATGCGTACGCTCAAATTCAAATCTCCCGAGCGTCAGGTGGCTATCGCCCACGAAACGCTGGATATCTATGCCCCTCTGGCGCATCGTCTGGGTGTTTACACCATCAAGGCGGAGCTGGAGGACCTGTCCCTGCGCTATATCGATCCCGACGGCTATCAGGAAGTGGCGCGCAAGGTGGGCATGAAGCGTGCCGAACGCGAGGCAAACATCCAGATCGTGATGGAAGAGCTGTCGCAGAAGCTGACGGAAATGGGCATCAAGCACGATATCGCCGGCCGTCCCAAGCATCTGTACAGCATTTACCGCAAAATGGTGCTGCACAACAAGCCGTTTGAACAGATCTATGACCTGATCGCCATCCGTGTGCTGGTACGCTCCATTCCCGAATGCTATACCGTGCTGGGTGTGTGTCATACGCTGTGGTCACAGGTGCCGGGACGCTTCAAGGATTATATCTCGGTGCCCAAGAACAACATGTATCAGTCGCTGCATACCACGGTGGTGGGCGGCAGACGCATGCCCTTCCCGTTTGAAGTTCAGATTCGCACCTATGAGATGCACCATGTGGCAGAATACGGCATTGCCGCGCACTGGCGCTATAAGGAGGGCGGCGGAGGCGAGGATGGCTTTGACAAGAAGCTGTTCTGGCTGCGTCAGATCCTCGACTGGCAGAACGAGACCCGCGACAGTCAGGAATTCCTGGACGGCTTGAAGACGGACCTTTTCTCCGAACAGGTGTTTATCTTTACACCCAAGGGCGATATCATTGATATGCCCCGCGGTGCTACTCCGCTGGATTTTGCCTATCGTGTGCACAGCGCCGTGGGCAACAGCTGTGTGGGTGCCAAGATCAACGGCCGCATCGTGCCGCTGGATACGCCGCTGGAGACGGGCGACCGCGTGGAGATCATGACGTCCTCCAACTCCAAGGGCCCCAGCATGGACTGGCTCAAGATCGTCAAAACGCAGGCAGCCCGCAGCAAGATCCGTCAGTATTTCCGCCGTGAGCTGCGCGGTGAGAACGTTGAAAAGGGCAAGGACCTGCTGGACCGTGAGGCCAAACGCCGCGGTTTGGTGCTGGGTACCCTGCTTAAGGATGAATATGTGGAGCCGCTGCTGCAGCGCTACTGCTTTGCCGATATTGAGGATATCTACGGCGCGGTGGGCTCCGGCATGGTGGCTTCGGCCTATGTCATCTCCCGTCTGTTTGAGGAGCAGCACAAGAGCCAGGAGGCGCAGGAGGTCAAGCTGCCGCCTCAACTGACCGAGGAAAAGCAGGCGCAATTGCAGCAGGGCAAGCCGACACAGGGTATTTATGTGGAGGGCGATACCGGTCTGCTGGTGCGTTTTGCCCGCTGCTGCAGCCCTGTTCCTGGTGATGACATCGTGGGCTATATCACCCGCGGCCGCGGCGTGACGGTGCATAAGTGCGACTGCGTCAATGCCAACAACGAGCCGGAAAGACGCGTCAATGTATCGTGGGCGCAGCAGAATACCGGACGATTCAATACCACGCTCAGCGTAATTGCCTATGACCACGAGGGCTTGCTGGGCGAAATGACCGTTTATGTGCAGGACAGCGGCGCGCCCATCAGCGCGGTCAACGTCAAGGTCAATCCCAACAAGACCTGCTCCATCACCATGGTCATTCAGGTCGAGAGCAGAGAACAGGTGGACGCCGTGCTCCGTCGGCTGCAGAAGCGGCCTGACGTGATCGAGGCGTTCCGTATCGGAGGCTGATGATGCGGGCTGTTGTGCAGAGGGTCACGGAAGCATCCGTGAAGGTCAATGGAGAGATCGTGGGCAGCATCGGTCAGGGACTGATGGTGCTGCTGGGCGTCAAGACGGGCGATACCGAAAAGGACGCCTTGTATATGGCGGATAAGATCCTCAAATTGCGTATTTTTGAGGATGAAAACGGCAAAATGAACCGTTCTTTGAAGGATATCGGCGGCAGTGTGCTGTGCGTGAGCCAGTTTACGCTGCTGGGCGACTGCCGCGGGCAGAACCGTCCGGGCTTTACGCAGGCGGAGGCTCCTGAAAGAGCGAACGAACTGTATGAGCGCGTCTGCGCTCGCATGCGTGAACAGGATGTGACCGTGGAAACGGGCATCTTCCGTACGGATATGAAGGTGGCGCTGGTCAACGACGGCCCCATCACCATTCTGGTGGACAGCGAAAAAACATTTTAAGGAAACAAAAACATGCTGATTGAAAAGCTTCCGCTGGGCGAGCTGATGACCAACTGCTATCTGGTGGCGGAGAATGAGACGAGCCCGCTGGTGGTGATCGATCCCGGCGATGACACGGCAAAGCTGCGTGCGGCAATCGGGGAGCGCAAGGTGGCGGGTGTGCTGATCACACACGCGCATTTTGACCATATTCTGGGGCTGGAAGCGCTCCGGGGCGCACCCATTTATGTGCATGAGGCGGACGAGGTTTCGCTGTGCAGCGAGACGGCTGCCGCGGGCTACGGACGCGTGAACCGCGTGCCCGCGACCGATACCGTGCACGAGGGCGATGTGATAACGCTTGGCGGGTTGGAATTCATCGTGCTGCATACACCGGGGCATACACCCGGCAGCGTGTGCTATCAGTGCGGTGATACCCTGTTCAGCGGCGACACTTTGTTTGCCTCCGGCTGGGGGCGTACCGACCTGCCCGGCGGCGATGAAATGGCGATGAGACAGTCGCTCAGGCGTTTGCTGCGCATGCCCTCCCATCTGCACATCCTGCCCGGTCACGACGTGGGTACAACACTGGCTGCCATCAGGGGGGAAAGATGAAGACTGTATCCCTTTTTACCGCACAGACGGCGCTTTCCAACGATATGGCGGAGGTGCTTCGCCTGTATATGGGCAATATCGACCTGCTTGTCAACGAAGCAGGCGGCAAGATCACCCTGCACCATGAGGAAGTCATCGAGGACGATGTGCGTATCGTGAGGGTCTCGGATGGCGAACAGGCAGTCGAAACAAAAGAAGCCCTCACCGGTGACGCGGTGGTGGATAAACGCCTGCGCCGCCGTCAGGCGAAGCTGGGCGTTTACGGGCTGATGAAACGCCGCTTTGGATACGCTCCGCCGTGGGGCAGCCTGACGGGCATCCGTCCCACACGGCTGTTGTATGCCGGGCTGGAAAAAGGCCTTTCGATGGATGAAGCGGCGGAGGAGGTGCGGCGCACCTTCGACGTCAGCGATGAAAAGCTGTCCCTGATGCGGCAGATCGTTCAGGTGCAGCAGCGTGAAATCCCCGCACCCGATGTTGACATGGCCGATATCTATATCGGCATCCCGTTCTGTGTTTCCCGCTGCGCCTATTGCAGCTTTTTGTCCGGAGAGGTGGGCAAGGGAACGCAGCTGGAGCCCTATACTGCCGCATTGGAAAAGGAGATCGCCCGCGGCATCCGGCTGGCGGATGAAACAGGGTATCGCCTGCGTGCCTTTTACATGGGCGGCGGTACACCTACGGCACTGCCTGCCCCGCTGCTGGACAGGGTGCTCACGGCGGCAAGGCCGCTCATTGACCGCTGCGGTGAAGTGACGGTGGAGGCGGGGCGTCCCGATACCATCGACCGCGATAAGCTGCAGGTGCTGCTGGATCATGGTGTGACGCGCATTTCGGTCAATCCGCAGACGGGGCATGACCGCACGCTGGAAAGAATTGGCCGGCGCCATACCGTGGCGCAGACCGAACAGGCGTATCTGCTTGCACGCAGCATGGGTTTCCGTCACATCAACATGGATCTGATCGCCGGGCTTCCCGGTGAGAATGCCAATGATTTTGAAAAAACGCTGGCATGGATCAAACGCCTTGCACCCGAAAGCGTGACGGTGCATACACTGTCCATCAAGCGCAGCAGCCTTTTGCATCTGTGGGAGGCGGAGCTGCCCGATGGCGGCATGGTATCGCGCATGGTACGGGCCGGCTATGAGGCAGCACAGAGCATGGGCATGCAGCCCTATTATCTGTACCGCCAGAAGTACATGGCCGGCAATCAGGAGAATGTGGGCTACGCGTTGAAGGATCACAGCTGTATTTACAATGTGGACATGATGGAGGAGACCTGCTCGGTGCTGGCGATGGGCGCAGGCGCCGCAAGCAAACGCGTCTCCAATGAGAAGGGCGTCATCCGCCGTGCCTTCAATGTGTCGGATATTCGTCAGTATATCGAGCGCGTGGATGAAATGGCGGAACGCAAGGAAGCGCTGTTTTTGCGCGGAGAGGAAAGTAAATGCTGATCTGGGTTGCTGCGACCTTTTTATCTTCCTTGGTAAAGGGACTGTGCGGCTTTGCAAACGCTATCGTATTCAATGCCATGCTGAACTTTGCCAATAACCCGGTGGAGATTTCACCTGTGTGTCTGCTCATCGGCGCTCCCACAAATATGGTGCTCAGCTGGAAGGGACGTAAACTGATCCGCAAGGAGCTGGTGGCGCTTCCGATCTTGCTGATCCTGATCGGCAGTTTTCTTGGCGCAATGGCTTTGAAAAACGGTGATGCGCGCATCATTAAAATGGTCTTTGGCTTTTTTATTGCGGCGATGGGCGGCAGTATGCTGCTCAAGCGCAATAAAAAAGAACAGAAAAAGCCCGGAAAGCTTTTTCTGTACGGTGTCGGACTTCTGTCCGGTCTGTTATGCGGTTTGTATGGCGTAGGGGCGATGATGAGTGCGTATTTCAGCCGTGTGACAGAGGATACCGCCAGCTTCAAGGCCAATATGTGCTTTGTGTTTGTGATCGAAAACGTGGTACGGCTGGTGACTTATGCGGTATCCGGACTGATGACCGCGGGGGTACTGCTGAAAGGCGCGGTGCTGCTGCCCGTTTCGTTCCTGGGACTGGCTGCCGGTATGCTGATGGCCAAAAAACTGGATGAAAAGAAGGCAAAGCTGCTCATCTATGTGCTGCTGATCATTTCCGGTGTGGTGCTGATCGCGCAGAATCTTTAAGCATCCAGACCGATGAACACGGCGCCGCTTTCGCCGTAATAGCCGGTCAGACCGCGGGTCTCGGCGATGCGGGCTTCCGCCGCAGGGAAACGGCTCTTGAGCGCGTCAAGGACCTTATGTGCAAGATCTTCGTTGCTGGTGTGTGTCACGATCAGCTTGCCGGGGTTCAGCTACAGCTTTTCGATGGAGCGCAGGATCTCCGTGACGGCGCTTTTATCGTTGCGGCATTTGGCAACCGGCTGAAGCGTTCCCTACGGGGATGCCGTGCCCAGGATGCGGATGCCCAGCACGCCAACGGCAGCGGCAACAGCCTTGCTGACACGTCCGTTTTGAGCCATGTTGTGCAGCGAGCGGAGAACAAAAAAGAGCCGTGTGCTTTTGATATAAGCTTCCACATCGGCGCAGATGCGCTCGAACGGGAGCTTTTTTTGTGCAAGCTCGTTGATCTTTTCAACGATCAGACGCAGGGCGGGACCTGTGGTCAGCGAATCGAACACATGGATGCGGCAGTTCGGGTGGGATTCCAGATAAATCGCCCGGGCATTCATGGCAGCGTTGTAGGCGCCGGATAAGGCACCGGTGATCACGGGTACATAGATCTCATCCGCTCCTTCAAAGGCATTGAGCCACAGCCCTGTGCCGGGACAGGCAGTGTGGGAAGGTCCCCTGAAGGAAGATAAAGTATCCAGCATGTCACGAACGTTCAGGTCGGCATTATCCGTCCAGTCATTTTCACCGGCGGTGATGGTCAGCGGAACGGATACAAAATCGGCATTGTCCAGCTGCGTGAGATCGCAGGAAGAGTCGCAGACGATGCGTCTAATCATAAGTCCTCCAGCATGATACGATCGGGATGATAAGTCTGTATTATCGGGTTTTAATAACCGATGATGCAGTATAACACGGTTTTTGATAATTGTAAATAAGTTTTTCAAAAACCTGTTTGCAATATGGAACAATATGGTTTACAATAAAGCGGTGGAAGGAGCATTGTATGAACGAAACGTTTGAGACCCGTCTCAGGCAGACGGTGGAAGGCTTTCATCTGCCGCGCTATCAATAGATCCCCGACATCGGTCTGTACCTTGAGCAGGCGGTGCGCTGGGTCAACCGCTATACGCCTATTTTTTCCGAAAATGAGATCACGGCATCCATGATCTCCAATTATGTCAAGCACCATATCATTCCCGGTCCAAAGGGCAAGACCTACAGCCGGGATGCTTTGGGGCATCTGCTTTTTGTGTGCCTGATGAAGACCACGATGCCTTTGGAAGAAGTGCGCTTTACCTTTGGCATTCAGCAGCGCAGCTACGAATTCAATGTGGCATACGATTATTTTTGCGAGGAATTTGAAAACCTGCTGGCATTTGCCTTCGGGCTGAAGGAACAGCCCGACCTTGTCGGGCATGACAACACGGTGGAAAAGGAATTACTGCGTTCGGCATTGCTTTCGGCGGTGTATCATATCCGTTTGCAGCAGTATATCCGGCTTCTCAAAGAGAGTGAGGAGCAGGATGGAAGCCGTGCCTGAAGGACGGTTTGTGAAAAAAGACCGGCAATTTTCTGTCGGTCTTATTTTATTTACATAATTATTACATATTGATTGACAGAAGTAAAAGAATATGTTATAATGTCAAAAACGGTAGAAAAGAGGCCTTTACGAAATGATTGGTTTCAAAGAGCGTAATCTGCATTTCGATTTTGTTGTGGTTGGCGGCGGCATGACGGGCCTCTGTGCGGCCATCGCGGCTGCTCGCCGCGGCACCAAGACCGTGCTGGTGCAGGATCGCCCCGTGCTGGGCGGCAATGCCAGCAGCGAGGTGCGCATGCACATTTGCGGCGCCAGCGAAAACCAGAAAAAGCCCGAGCTGAATGAGGGCGGCATCGTCCATGAACTGATGCTGAACAATAAACGCGTCAATGACAGCGCCTGCTTTTCCATCTGGGACGCGGTGATGTTTGATGCCGCCAAGAAAGAAAAGAATCTGACGCTGCTGCTCAACACGGTAATGCTTTCTGCCGAAAAGGAAAACGGCAAGGTCAAAAGCATTGAGTGCTATCAGCTGACCACCGAGCACCGGCTGCTGATCAGCGGCGATATCTTTGCCGACTGTACGGGAAATGCCACCCTGTGCGCTTTTACCGGCGCCGAGTGGCGGACGGGCTCTGAGGGCAAGGACATTAATAACGAACCGCATGCCCCCGAGAAGAGCAACAATGAACGCATGGGCAATACGCTTTTGTTCAAGGCGGCCAATGTGGGGCACCCCGTCAAGTTCACCCCGCCGGTCGATGTGATGCATTTTACTGATGAGGATCTGAAACTGCGTAAGCACAGCCAGGAGATTCCGCCCGAAGTACTCAAGACCGCCACGACTGATGAAATCCGCATGCTGTTTGACGGCTATTGTCAGGATTACGGATACTGGTGGATCGAGCTGACCGGCGAAAAGGCCGATATCATCGATGAATATGAGGATATCCGCGATCAGCTGGTGAAAGCCGTGTACGGCGTGTGGGATCATATCAAAAATTGCGATACCGGTGCCGAAAACTATGAGCTGACGTGGGTCGGCATGTATCCCGGCGTGCGTGAGAGCCGCCGCGTGGTGGGCGATTACACGCTGACCGAAAATGACATTCTGAGCAACCGCCGCTTTGAGGACGGCGTGGCATACGGCGGCTGGCAGATCGATAACCATGCGCCGCGTGGTCTGCTCGATAAGGATGCCGTGCCTTCCTTTGTGTATCATTTTGACGGCTCCTATGATATTCCGTACCGTTGCTATCTGGTCAGCGGTTTTGAAAACCTGTATGTGGGCGGCCGTGCCATCAGCGCCAGCAAGCTGGCCATGGCTTCCAGCCGCGTGATGGCCACCTGCGCCATCGGCGGTCAGGCCATCGGCACCGCCGCTTCGATGGCGATCAAAGCCGGCGAGAGTATCCGTCAGGTGGATATGAAGGCGCTGCGGCAGGAATTGGTCAAGGATGACTGCTGGCTGCCGGGTGAGGTCAATGAGGATGAAAAGGATCTGGCCCGCACCGCCAAGGTGTCGGCCTCTTCCGAAGAAAACGGCTGCGAGGCGGTCAATGTTCTGAGCGGCGTGACCCGCGCGCTGGAGGGAAAATCCAACGCATGGCATTCCGCCGGGGAGGCCAAGGGCGCCTGGCTGCAGCTGACACTGCAAAAGCCGGCGAAAGCGGCGATGGTGCAACTGGTGCTGGACAGCAACTTCAACCTGGAAAAGAAGATTTCGCTTTCCTCCCGCCGTCTGAAGCAGCAGGAGAATGGTGTGCCGAAGGAACTGCTCAAGGACTTTGACATTGTTCTTCTGAAGGATGGCAAGGAAACCGCCCGCACCGCTGTCAGGGAGAACTACCACAGGATGGTGCGCCTGCCCTTTGAACAGGTGCCCTGCGACACCGTGAAGCTGGAGGCGATCGCCACCAACGGCATTCCGGAAGCCCGCGTGTTTGAGATCCGTTTGTACGAATAATCAATGGCAGCGTTCCGCGTCCTGCGGGACGCTGTTTGACTGTATGCCGCAAAACGTGGTATAATGGCAGCTGTTGATATGATCAAATGGGAAAAAGGGGATATACATGGATTTTCAGCTGAAGCACTATACGCCGCCGTGTTTTGAGCAGCTGCCCAAACAGGAAGCCGTTCTGCAGGAAGCGCCGAAGGATGCCGTTGCGCCGGAAAACTACCACGCGATGAGCATTTTTCCCGAGTACGTCTATATTGACGGGGCGTGGCATCTGGCAAAGGACAGCCGCATGGATTGTGTGCCCGTGTGGGAAAACGGTGAGGTCATCGTGCGGGAGTTCCGCCTGTTGAAAAAGGGCGATGCCGTCATCTGCGGTCGCAGCGAGGATGGCAGCGAAGGCATTTATGTGCATGCCGACGGATTCCATGAGCAGCAGCAGGCAGGGGAAACCTTTGCCTTCCGTCAGAACCGCTCCCGTGAAACGGCCTTCAGCCGCGATTATGATGAGCTGG
>JAKSQG010000006.1 GCA_024404275.1 Clostridia bacterium
CGGTTACGGTTACGCGTTTGAGCAGGTGTCGCATCTGCGCGTTGTCCCCGAGGGGAAATAAAATACCGCAGGATTTGAACAAACAAAAAAGCAGTTATGCCAGAAGGTTTTACCCTTCCGATCATAACTGCCTTTTTATTGGTTTTATTTGACGCCCTGCTTGACGGTCAGCTTGGTGGACACGGCTTTATCAAGATAAGCAGGTCCGCCGCTTTCCACAAAACCGCCCATCATCAGGTAAGCATCGGCGATGCAGCGGCCGTCCAGAGTGACGGTCAGGTCCTCCTTGCCGTGCAGGATGAGCGTGTAGGTCGGATAGACATAGCCCTTCTCATTCATGTGGGCGGCAATTTCCGCACCGATGCGGCGGATGGCGGCAATAAATTCTGTATTGCTGCTGCCGTAGCGGATGAGCAGCGACTCCTTGTAATCGGAATCGGTCTCAACGCGGCGGTTTTCGGCACCGACATTGCTGAAGGTGTAGCTTGCGCCGTCCAGCACAAAGGTGACGCTGCCTGCGTGAATGGGCTGCGTGCCGTGATAGATGACCCATGTGCGCAGCACGGGGTAATCGCCTGCATCATCCTTTACCACCAGAATGTCGCTGTAGACATAGCTGTAATGGGTGTCGCTTTCGTAGCGGTGGATGAAGGACTTTTCAGCGGCGCCGTAGTAGGGCGAAGCATCGATGAAGGTGCCGTTCTGCTGCACACTGACGCGGTAGATGCCGGGCTTTTGCTCAAAGTATTCCGTGCTGTAGGCGGGAAGGGGAGCTTCGGTGCCTTCCGCAAAAACGGAAACGGACATCAGCAGCAGACACAGGAGCAGGAGGAAAAAGCGTTTCACTCCTCCACCTCAAGCTGCACGTTGCTTTCACGCAGGATCTTACGGACCTCCTGCACATCCACATCGGCAGGTTCGATGCCGTAACGCACCGCCAGGGCGGCGCCCACACCGGCACCCTCGCCGATGGCCATGCAGATGGGCATGACGCGGGCGCTGGACATGACCACGGCGTCCATGGAGGCGCAGCGGCCGGCGAACATGAGCCCCTTGATCTCGCTGCTGACGGTGATGCCGTAGGGCAGACCATAGGGCGGCACACGCTTGACGATGGTGCCGGCAGCGTCCGCCATGTGGATATCCACGATATAGCTGGCGATGCCGATGGTCTCCTCATCGATGACGCCGTTGATGGCGGCATCCTCCTGCAATTCGCGGATGCCCTTGAAGCGGCGGCTTTCGCGGATGCCCATGGTGGGATAGATGTTGGTGATGAAGCAGTTTTCAAAGCCGGGGATGTACTGGCGCAGGCAGTCGACAAACTTTTCGACCTGCAGATAGCCTTCGATCTCGGCATGGGTCAGGCTGAAGACGTCGCTGCCGTCCGTTCCCAGATGGCGGGTGCAGTTGAGGTGGATCTCACCGGGCAGCAGGCTCTTGATGGCAATAAGCGTATCACGGTCGACGGGCAGCTTGCCCTCGCTGCGCAGCTGGCTGAAGAGCTTGCGCAGACCGACCAGCACATAGTTGGGGTTGGAACGGAAGAATTCCGCGTCATAGCCGCCGCCGATCTCGATGGTGTCGCACAGCTGCATCTGGTCGGGATTGTCGGCGATGTACTGCAGCAGCTTGTCCTCATCCACACCGCGGACGGTGAACATGAGGGTGGGCGGCTGGATGTTGCCGGTATCCTTCTGACCCTTGGCATAGCTGGCGCCCGCGAGGTACGCCATGTCGCCGTCGCCGGTGCAATCGATAAACACCTTGGCTTCCACGCGGATGTGCCAGCCCTTGCCGACCAGCTGGATGGCGGTCAGACGGCCGTTATCCACCTCGGCGTCAATGATCTCACTGTGCAGAAGCAGCTCGATGCCGGCATCCAGCACCTTGCGCAGGGCCACAAACTTGAAAATTTCGTGATCGTACAGTGTGACGCTGTTGTGCATGGGGCACTTCAAATGGCTGCTGGCCGCGACGCCGTAGGGCGTTTTGTAGGCTTGCAGATCATCAATGAACTCCTGGGCGATGCCGCGGATGACCTGACGGCCGTCACGGTCCAAAAAGCCCAGCAGGGGCAGACCCAGCGTCATGTTGCCGCCCACATAACCATTCTTGTCGATCAGAAGGACTTTGGCGCCGTTGCGCGCCGCCTGCAGCGCGGCTGCCAGACCCGCGGGGCCCGCTCCCAGCACTGCCACATCAAACTGCTTGGTTACTGTATTCATTTGTATGCGCCTCCTTGTTGGTATTTATTATATTACATTATCAAAAAAATTCAAGCGGGGTTTTGCTCTTTTAACACCTGATGCTTCAGCCAGGCGCCGCTGCGGAAGCGGATGTAGAAGCAGATGGCGCGGACCGTCCAATCGGTGAACATGCCGATCCACATGGCGATGGGGCCGATGCCGGGATGGGTTTTGGCCAGGAACAGCACGACGGCTACACGGCACACCCACATTGAGATGGTGGAGACGATCATGCTGTAGCGCACATCGCCCGCGGCACGCATACCGTGCGCCGGCATGAACGCCCATGTCCACGGCAGGGATTTGTAGAAGGCGATCCACAGCGTCATGTAGACGGCAATATCCGCTGCCTGCTGCTCCATGCCGCTGATCTGCGTGATCCAGCGGACGCTGGCGGCCATCCAGGCGTTGCCGATGAGCAGGAAGCCCCAGGAATACCACGTGAGCTTTTTGGTGTAGCGGATGGCTTCATCCTGCCGTCCCGCGCCGATGCACTGACCCACCACCGTCATCATGCCAAGACCCATGGCGATGGGGGCATGGCTGACGAAGTTTTCCAGCTGGGCGGCCATGGCGTTGGCGGCGATGGCGGCGGTGCCCATGGTGGAGATGGTGGACTGGATGACCAGCTTGCCGAACTGGAACATGCTGTTTTCAATGCCGGTGGGGATGCCGATGCGCAGGATATGGCCGATGCGGCTGAGATCGGGATGCCAGTGCAGCAGACTGTCCACATGGACGCGTCCGCCCTTGCGGCGGATGCATGCAAGCATGGCCACAGCGGTGAACATGCGGGCCAGCAGAGTGGGAATGGCTACACCCAGCACGCCCATGTGCAGACCATAAATAAGCACGGCGTTGCCGATGATGTTGAATACGTTGGAAATGACCGAGATGACCATGGGCAGGCGGCTGTTGCCGTGCGCACGGTAGACGGCTGCTCCCGCACTGTACAGCGCCAGGAAGGGGAAGGACAGGGCGGTGACAAACAGGTAGATGCGGCTGTCCCGCATGACATCGGCTTCCACCTGACCAAAGATGAGGCTCAGCAGCGGCGTGCGGAAAACGGCGCAAAATACGCCGATCGCCGCGGCGATCAGCGTGATGGAGGCCAGCAGCTGCTGACCGGTGGCGGCGGCTTCGTGTTTATCGCCGCGGCCGATGTATTGAGAACAGATGATGGCGCCGCCCGTCGCCATGGCGGAGAACAGCTGGATCATCAGCACGTTCAGGGAATCCACCAGCGATACGGCGGAGATGGCGGAGCTGATGGAACTGACCATCATGGTGTCCACCGTGCCCAGCAGGGAGGTGAGCACCTCTTCAAAGATCAGCGGGATCAGCAGCGCCCATAATTGTTTGCGGTTAAACATTTTTATTTGGCCTTTTTGCCGAAAAGCTGTTTGAAAATGAGTTTGATGGTCAGCCGTTCCTGCTTGCGCTCCTGCAGGGTGCCGGCATCGGCATCGAGGGTGACACGGCACAGGTTGGCGACCAGGGGTCCTACGATGAGACCGGTGGCGCCCAGCACCTTGAAGCCGGCGAACATGCACATCATGGTGACCAGCGGATACAGGCCCAGCTGTTGGCCCACGATGCGGGGCTCAATGATCTGACGCACGGTGACGACCGCGATGTAGGTCAGGAACATGCCGATGCCCGCGGTGTATTCACCGATGGCGAGCAGCACGACGGCCCAGGGATTGAGGAAGAGACCGGCGCCGATGACGGGCAGCACATCGGCAATGCCGATGAGTATACCGATGACCAGCGGGTAAGGACGGCCAGTCAGTGTCAGACCGGCAATGACCACCAGCGTGATGACAAAGCTGATGAAGCACTGGGCACGGATCTGGCCGAACAGCGCGGAGAACACGCCGCCCTTGATGAGACGGACATTTTTGACCACATGGGCGGGAAAAAGATTACGGAAAAAGTTCAGGATGCGCTCCCTGTCATAGCTCATGTAGAAGCTGCCCATGATGGTGAATACGATGGCGAGGATGGCATAGGGCAGCGATACGGCCTTGGAAATGGTAAAGCTGGCGGCTCTGGCGGAGATGGATACGGCCCAGGTGCTGACGTTGGCCAGGGCGCTTTTCAGAAGCGATTCCAGCTGCGTGGAAATGTCACCCGGCAGCAGCTCTGTTACCTGGGGAGGCAGACGGTCGGGCAGGGTGGCCAGCCAGCCGCTGGCTTCGTTGTACACTGTGCGCGCGATATCGGGCAGGTTTTTGATAAGGCCAAGCCCTTCCTGCAGCAGTTTGCCGGATACCAGCACTACCACGATGCCGACGATGCCGTAAAACAGCAGCATGCAGATGAGCGTGGCGGCGCCGCGGCCGAAGGGCAGCTTGCGCAGCGCCTTGCGCAGGATGCGGGCCAAAGGTTCCATCATCCAGGCGATGATGAGACCGATGAGGAAGGGCCAGAAGAAAGGCAGCAGCTTGATCAGCACAAAGCAGAGTGCAGCTACCAGCACGATCAGCATGACACGGCGGGGCACGTCGTTCATGCGCTTATTCCAATCGCTTGTACGCTCTGTCCAGGTGTTCAAATGGCATATCCTCCGCTGTGATTTGTTCTATTTTAACAGATTGTACACAGTTGTGCAACAGGTCATGTAATTGACCGCTGATTTTTTTCGGTTTATAATAGTAGGGTAAAAATGATTTTGTTCCGAAAGGATCGTGCTATGAAGAAGAAAACCCCTGCGCAGATACGGCTTTTGTGCGGATGCTTTGCTGCGCTGATACTGACCTTTGCGGCATTGCTTGCGGCGGCGCTGGGACGCGGCGAAAAGGTGCGCTTTGGCGTGTCTGCCACACCCGACTGTTATGGCGCTGCCATGCTGCTGCAGACGCCATCGGCGCAGTATACGGTATCGGTGGGCAGCGGTGATGCGGTGCTGAAGGAAGCGTTGGAGAGCGGCGCGCTGGATGCAGCGGTGCTGCGCTATGAGACCTTTGAAACGATGGACGCGGAGAAGTACGAGGTCAGGGCGGTGCTGTCGTATTGCAACCTGACGGTGCTGAGCCGGGACAAGGGCATCAAAAAGATCACCGACCTGAACGACAAAAAGCTGGTGCTGGCAGAGGACCTTCGCGGCAGCGCGGAGGAAGCGATGCTGAAAAAGCTTCTGGGAAAGGCGGATGTGATCTGCTCCATCGGCTTTGGGGACAACCTTGGGGAAAATGACGTGCTGCTGGTGCGCCCCGGGGACGAATACCGTGCGGTGAGCGCGGACAGGACGCTGGCAAGGTGTTTTGTGCTGAGCTCGGTCTGGAAGGGCTTGATGGACAGCGCACGGCCTGCGGGGGCATGCCTGGTGGTGAGCAAGGCGTATCTTGGCAAAGCGGGCAGCTCGTACAATGGGTTTATGCGAACGCTCAAGGATGGCTGCCTGTATGGCGATGAGAAGCGGAAGAAGACGGTGGAAATGTGCGTGGCGGGCGGACTGGCCCGCAGCACGGAAGAGGCGGATTATCTAATCAGCACGTGCTCCTTCAGCTTCCTTGAGGGCGACGACCTTGCGGCCTCGCTGCAGGCACGGAAGGAATTGTAATGAGGATTCAGGGGGAGAGGTACGCTTTTCGATGCCGAAAAGCATACCTCTCCCCCTGACCCCCTCACGGAGAAAAGGCGGTTTTAATAAAATAAAACAACACCCTTGCTTTGATGAAAGGTGAATGACATCATTGCAAGGGTGTTATGCTATATGATAATGATTGCCCTTTCCCGGAGGGGGTGCAGGGGGAACCGCGCTTTCCGGCATCGGAAAGGGTGGTTCCCCCTGCAAAAAAGTCGTACAAAAAAAGGAGCCGTGCCGTTTGGCACGGTTCCTTTTGACGGAAGGAATTATTCCTCCACGGGAGCTTCGACAGCTTCGGCTTCGGCAGCTTCAGCGGCCACAGCGGCTTCCTCTTCGAGGACGCGCTTGATGGACAGGCTGATGCGCTTGGCTTCGGGATCGACACCCAGCACGGCGACGGTGACATTCTGACCCTTGGTCAGCTTGTCTTCCACCTTGGCAACGCGCTCGAGAGCGATCTCGCTGATGTGGACCAGACCGTCAACACCGGGCTCCAGGGCGATGAAAGCGCCGAAGGGGCAGATGCGGACGACCTTGCGCTCCAGCACCAGGCCGACGGGGTACTTTTCTTCGATGTGGTCCCAGGGCTTATCCTGCAGCTGCTTGTAGCCCAGCTGGATGCGCTCACGCTCACGATCGACGGAGAGCACCTTGACCTGCACTTCCTGATCCTTCTGCAGCACTTCAGCGGGAGTGCCAACGCGGTACCAGGCCAGATCGGTGATGTGGATCAGACCATCCACACCGCCCAGGTCGACGAAAGCGCCGAAATCGGTGAAGCGGCGGACAACGCCGGTCAGCACGGCACCCTCTTCGATCTTCTCCCAGGCAGCAGCCTTCTTGGAGGCTTCTTCCTCAAGGATAACATCCTTGCGGGAGCACACGATGCGCTTCTTGGCGGCATCGACGTCGATGATCTTGAGCTTCATGGTCTGGCCGACATACTGATCGATCTTTTCCACAAAGCGCTTGGCAAGACGGGAAGCGGGCACAAAGGCGCGGACGCCGTCCACCATGCAGATCAGACCGCCCTTAACGGCTTCCTTGGCGACGCCTTCGACATACTCGCCGGCTTCGTGCTTGGCCATCAGGGCATCCCAAGCTTTCTTGTTGATGATGTTGCGCTGGGACAGGATCACGTTGCCTTCCTTGTCGTTGACAGAGACGACTTCGACTTCGATCTCATCGCCGACCTGAACATCCTGGTCGACCATGTCAGAGCGCTTCAGAATGCCATCGCTCTTATAATGCACATCCACGCCCACTTCATCCTCGGTGATCTGCAGGATGCGGCCGGTAACGGTCTGACCCTTGTGCAGCTTGGTCATGGTAGCGTCGATGCTGGCGGCGAAATCATTTTCGTCGATGACGGGGGTAACCTGGTCCTTGTTCTCGATGTCGTTCATAGTAGTAAAAACCTCCTCAATAGACCACTCCGGTGTGGAAGCACCGGCTGTGATTCCGATTTTAAGATCCGTCTTACGGTGCAGCAGCCGGGACGGGAGCCCCGCGGCGGACTCTGTCAGGATGGTATCCGGGCAAAGGGCGCGGCAGGTTTCGGCGAGCTTGACGGTATTGGCGCTTTGACGGCTTCCCACGACCACCATGACATCGCATTTTGCGGCCAACTCACGGGCGGCCTGCTGCCGCACGCGGGTGGCTCCGCAGATGGAGCAAAGCTCCTTGGCGCCGGGCGCCTTCTGACGGATGAGGGGAAGCAGATGCTGCCATTTTTCGATGGGCAGCGTCGTCTGGCAGGCGATCAGCGCGCCTTCACAGGGGGGAAGCGAAGCGATATCCTCTTCGCTGCTGACGACCCACACGGGGCCGGAGCACCAGCCTGCCGTTCCTTTGACCTCGGGATGCTCGCTTTCCCCGATCAGGATGACGGCGGCACCGCTTTGGCTGTGCTCATGGACGGCGCGGTGCAATGCCTCTACCCTGGGGCAGGTGCAGTCCACCGCCTGAATGCCGTGCGTTTTGCATTCTGCCAGCACCGCGGGCGATACGCCGTGGGAGCGCAGAATGAGCAGACCGCCGGCGGCGTCACCGATCGTATCCGTGACACGCACGCCCAACGCGGCCAAAGCGCCTGTGACGGAGGAATTGTGCACGACCTCGCCGAGCGACAGACAGGGCACTCCCTGCCGGCGTGCCTCCGCGGCAGCCGCGGTGGCAAGATCGACCGCACGCCGAACACCGCTGCAAAAACCGGCGTGGGCGGCTCTGACACAGGACATAGCCTACTCCTCCATTTTTCTTGTTTCTACCTGTAAAGGCATTTTCCTGCCTGGAAATGCAAATTTTTTTTAAAAAATTTTTATTTTTTTGCCCGGGAGGCGTCAAAATCATCCCGCATGGCATAGAACGTGTCGCGCACGCGGTCGCTGAAGGCGTTCAGCGTATCGACGTTGATGCCGTTTTCCTTCAGGTCATCTGTTTTCATGGGGGTGCCGAAGGTGATGACGGTGCGGTGGAAAAGGCGCAGCTTGGGGGCAATGTACACGGGAATGACGGGGGCGCCGCTGCGCAGGGCGATCATGGCAGTGCCGTTTTCCACATGCTGCATGAGCTCAGACTGATGGCGTGTGCCCTCGGGGAAAATGCCCAGAATGCATTGATTTTTAAGGGCGGTCATGCAGGTGCGCACGGCGGTAAGGTCGGTAGCGCCGCGGCTGATGGAGATACAGTGCAGGTGATGGAACAGCCAGCGGAGCGGGGGAAAATGGCTGAGTTCCTGTTTGGCGACAAAATGGAGCTGCAGGCGGGGGACGCATACGGCGATGGCAACGGGATCGAGAAAGGTCTTATGGTTGGCGATCACGATGCTGCCCGGCTGGATGAAGCGAAGGTTCTCACGTCCGCGGACACGGAGAGGATACAGAAAAGGGAAAAGCACATGGCAGATGCCGCGGCAGATACCGTAGGTGACGGTGCGGTGGGGCTCGGTGGCAAAATTACGGCTCATAGGGGCCTCCGTAAAATTATTCGGCGGCTTTCGCCAGCGTCAGAATGGCTTCGACGGTCTGTTCAAAGGTCATGTCGCTGCTGTCCACCACCACGGCGTCGTCGGCACAGCGCAGGGGATCGGCCTCACGGTGCATATCCTGCCAGTCGCGGGCGTTGACCTCGGCCAGAATGGCTTCAAAATCGGGGGCTTCGCCTTTTTCCTGCAGTTGGGCAAGGCGGCGGCGGGCACGGGCCTCGGGCGCGGCGGTCAGATACACCTTGACGGGGGCGTTTTTGAGCACGACGGTGCCGATATCGCGGCCGTCGATGAGCATGGGCATCGTTTGCGCCAGCGCCTGCTGGGCAGATACCAGCATGCGGCGGACGGCGGGATAGCGGGAAACGCAGCTGGCGGCGGTGCCGGCCTCCTGGGTGCGGATGAGCCCGGTGACGTCACGGCCGCCCACAAAAGTGTGCTGCACGCCGTCCGTATAGGTGACGGTCACCTGCAGCTTGCCCTCCTCGCACAGGCGGGAGACGGCGGCTTCATCCTGAATATCGGCAAGGCGGGCGGCTTCGAGGCCGCAGGCACGGTACATGGCGCCGGTATCGAGGTGCAAAATGCCCAGACGGCGGGCGACTTCATCGGCAACGGTGGATTTTCCGGCCCCGACAGGGCCATCCAAAGCAATATTAAGCATGGTGTGCTTTCCTTTCGATTCAATACTCAATGCGTTAATGGATCATGGACTGGGTGATCGCCCAGCCGGAAAGGATCTCTTCCTGATGGCTGACGGCGTAGGGGCCGGTCTCGGCGGCCTCGCTCATCTCCCTGGGGAAATGGATGCAGATGTGGCCTTCGAGGTTGTTGGTGCTGTTGTGGTCGACCGTGTGGCCGTTGGAATGGGTAGAGGCCATGTAGACGCGGCCGTCCGACAGGATGACCCACACGGCGTGGGGCGTCCAGTTGTTTTTGCCCATGATGCGCTGCATGATGGCGGTGTCCTCGGGCGTGATGGGCTCGGCATCGGCATGCTTGCCGAAGGAGAACATGTTGACGTTGTAGTGCTGCCCCGTGGCAAAGTCATAGATGACGGCGTTAGGCAGCGCGCGGGCGAGGGGTCTGATCTCGGTATACCAGTTGGCAAAACGCACCTGACGGGCGGTGGGCGCCGTGAAAGAGGCGACGGGCACGGCCGTGGGCACGGGCGTGGCGGTGGGCTTGGGGGTCGCGGTGGGCTTGGGCGTGGCTGTCGCCGGGGCGACGGGAGCGCCGCTCAAAGCTTTTTCGATGACGGAGAGGGTGACCTTGCCCGCAATGCCGTCGACGGTGAGGCGGCCGGCCTTCTGGAAGGCGCGGACGGCGTTATGGGTCTTGGGACCGAAGATGCCGTCATCGCTGCCCTTGGACAGATAACCCAAAGTGATGAGCGCCTGCTGCAGCTTTTTGACGCGGGTGCCGGTATCCTTGAGGCGCAGGGCCGCGGTTCCCAGCACACTGCCCGGCTTGGGGGTCGCGGTGGCTTTGACCTTGGGCGTGGCGGTGGGCTTGGGCGTGGCAGTCGGGGCGGCAACGGCGGTGCCGCTGTAAAGCTTGGTCAGCGTCTTTTTGCCGGCGATGCCATCGACGGTCAGCTTGTTGTCCTTCTGGAAGGCGGCAACGGCCAGGCGGGTGGCGCTGTCAAAGCTGCTGTTGATCTTGCCGGTATAGAAGCCCAGCGATTGCAGCGCCTGCTGCAGCTGCTTGACCTGCGAGCCGGAGCTGCCCAGCTTGAGCGTGACATTGACGGCGGGCGTGGGCGCGGGGGTGACCTTGGGGTCGGGCGCGGCGGTCACAGGCGCCGGGGTGGCGGTGGGCTTGGGAGTCGCGGTCGCCCAGGCGGGCTGCGCCGCATCGGCGTAGAGCAGGGACTGCGTGTCGAAGCCGGCGACGCCGTCTGCCTTGAGGTTGTGCTTTTTCTGGAAGGCCTTGACGGCGGCGATGTCGTCGCTGTCATAGATGCCGTCCACCACGATGGGGACGTCATAATAGCCCAGCGCCGCGAGCCGCGCCTGCGCGTCGGACACGGCCAGACCGCGGGTGCCGCTGCGCAGGATGATGCAGTTTTCCTCTGTCAGGGGTTCCGGGGTGGCGGTGGGAACGGCATAGTTGGGCAGCGGGGTGGGGGTGGCAAAGAGGGCGGAGAGGGCGGTGCGGGTCTTCATGCCTACCTTGCCGTCCGCCGTCAGATAATAGCGGGTCTGGAAGGCCATGACGGCCTTGCGGGTGGCGGCGTCAAACACGCCGGTGATATCGCCGCTGTAATGCCCCAGCGCCTGCAGCCGCGTTTGCAGCAGCGACACCTGATAACCTGTATCACCCTCGGCCATGTCGGCATCGTCAATGGGCGGCAGCACGGCCACGGCGGTCTTTTTGCCTTTGGTGCTCAGGGGCTTGCTTTCAAAGATCAGCTGCTGCTCCTCGGGCGAGACGGTGCCCGTCTGAAGCAGGTCGTTTTTTTTCTGGAAAGCTTTGACGGCCTGCAGGGTGAAGCTGTCATAGGCGCCGGTCAGCACGCCGGTGTAATAGCCCAGCTCGCTCAGCGCCGTTTGCAGCGCGGTGACGGCACTGCCGGTACAGCCGATTTGAAGGGTGGTGTAGCGTTCCCGGGCGGCGGCATCCATCGGCAGCTCATGGCCGCCCAGATAGACGGCGGGCACCTCGGCATACTGCGTCATGAGGTAGCCGCTGTAGGTCTTGCTGCCTTTGACATAGGTGACCTGCAGAAAATCGCCCTTCATGGCCTGCACCGTGATGACCGCCCCGGCGGGCACGGTCAGAATGCGGGAGGAAGAGGTGGAAGCACCCTTGCGCAGGTTGACGGCGGCGGTGGTGACGGTAAAGAAGGGGTAGACCGCCTTCTGCGGGGCGGCGGTGGGAACAGCGGTGGGCTTGGGCGTGGCGGTGGGTTTGGGTGTGGCCGTGGCCTTGGCGGAGATGGCGGTGCCGGAATACAGCAGGGCAAGGGTGGCTTTGTCGGCTGTGCCGGTGGAATCAAGGCCGTTCTTTTTCTGGAAGGCGCGGATGGCGCTGACCGTCAGCGAGCCGCATTTGCCGTCGCAGTTGTTGGCGTAATAGCCCAGGTTTTTGAGTGCCTGCTGCAGACGCTTGACGGCGTCGCCCTCCTTGCCGTTGAAGATGGGAGCGCCCTCGGCGGAGGAAGCCACGCTGACAGATACGGCTTTGCCGCTTTTGTTTTTGGGCTGCCCCTCAAACAGGAGCTCCTGCGTGGCAACATCGGCAACACCGGTGGCGGTGAGGCCGTTTTTGGTCTGGAAGTCGCTGACGGCCTTCTGGGTGGCACTGCCGTATTTGCCGTCCGCTGTGCCGGAGAGGAAGGACAGCTCCTTCAGCGCCAGCTGCAGCTCTTTGACCTGCGCGCCGCCGGAGCCGGACCCCAGCGTCTGATAGGCTCCGGACAGGTTTTCGGTAGGCACGTTGGTGTCGTTGCCGCCCAGCGTGACAGCGGTTTTGAGCACATAGCCCTGCTGTCCCTGATAATAGACGATATAGTAGATGCCGGTCTCGCCTGTGATGTACAGGCTGTCACCGGCGGTGACGGAACCGATCAGACCGGAGGAAGCGGAGGCGCTTTGCAGCATGCCCGTGCTCAGCGCCACATAGCCCTCACAAGGGTAGGAGGCGGCGAAAGCGGGCATACTGGAGGACAGGATGAGCGCGCTGGCGGCGATGAGCGCTGTGCGGCGCAAAAACGGGGGTCGCTTCATGATGGTTGATCTCCTCCGGGAAATAATATAGATAGACACTTTATTTTATGACAAAAGATTTACGATGTCAACGGCGGGAGGGGCAATTTTGTAACAGAATTGTAAAATTTGCCTGCGACAGAGGGAGGATATTATAATTGGAAACAAACAGCGGAAAAGAAGGGCCGTTGCTTGACGCGGCTCCCGATACAATGGTATAATGTAATGAGCCGAAAAAGGCTTTGTTTGCGTATGCACGGATTTACTGACTTTGATTGTGACTTCAAAAGGAGTTTCCATGAGTTTTCTGAAAAATCTTCTCACGCCCGGTCCGGAGCGTCTGCTCAAGCCCATCTACAAGCAGGTGGACGCCATTGACGCTTTGGAGAGCGTTTACGAAAAGCTGACCGATGCCCAGATCCGCGAAAAGACGGCCGAATTTAAGGCGCGCGCGCAGGGCGGCGAATCGCTGGATCAGCTGCTGCCCGAAGCCTTCGCACTGGTGCGTGAGGGCAGCAAGCGCGTGCTGGGCATGCGCCCCTTCCGCGTGCAGATGGTGGGCGGCATTGTACTGCATCAGGGCCGCATCGCCGAAATGAAGACCGGTGAAGGCAAAACGCTGACTGCTGTTCTGCCCGCCTATCTGAACGCTTTGACCGGCAAGGGCGTGCACATCGTGACGGTCAACGATTATCTGGCCAAATTCCAGGGCGAGGAAATGGGCAAGCTGTACCGCTATCTGGGACTGACGGTGGGCATCATCCTGACCGGCATGACCCCCGAGCAGCGCCGTGCCGCCTATGCCTGCGATGTGACCTACGGCACCAACAACGAGCTGGGCTTTGATTACCTGCGCGACAACATGGTGGTCTACAAGGATCACATGGTGCAGCGCGGCCACAGCTTTGCCATTGTGGATGAGGTGGACTCCATCCTCATCGATGAGGCCCGCACGCCGCTGATCATTTCCGGTCAGGGCGAAAAATCCACCGATATGTATGAAAGGGCCGACCGCTTCGTGTGCCGTCTGGAAAAGGGCGAGCGCAAGGACCTGAGCGAGGACAAGGCCTCCGCCGCCGTGCGCCGCATGATGGGCGAAGAGGACATTGAGGTCAGCGGCGATTATTACATCGACGAGAAGGACAAGGCTGCCAACCTGACCGAGCAGGGCATTGAAAAGGCCGAAAAGTATTTTGGCGTTGAGAACCTTTCCGACCCCGAAAACAACGAGCTGTACCACCACATCATTCAGGCGCTGAAGGCCAACGCCATCATGAAGCGCGACGTCGATTACGTGGTGCAGGATAATCAGGTCATGATCGTCGATGAGTTCACGGGCCGCATCATGGTGGGCCGCCGCTTCTCCGATGGTCTGCATCAGGCGCTGGAAGCCAAGGAGCATGTGAAGGTGGAGCGTGAAAGCCGCACGCTGGCCACCATCACCTATCAGAATTTCTTCCGCATGTACACCAAGCTTTCCGGTATGACGGGTACCGCCAAGACCGAGGAAGACGAGTTCCAGGGCATCTACAGCCTGGACGTGGTGCAGATCCCCACCAACCGTCCCATGATCCGTCAGGACATGAACGACATGGTCTACACCACCAAGAAGGGCAAGTACAAGGCTGTGGTGGAGGAGATCATCCGCCGCCATGCCACCGGTCAGCCTCTGCTGGTGGGTACCATTTCGGTTGAGGTCAGCGAGCTGCTTTCCCGCATGCTGGAGCTGCGCGGCGTGCCCCATGAGGTGCTCAACGCCAAGCAGCATGCCCGTGAGGCCGCCATTGTGGCGCAGGCGGGTCACTTTGGCGCCGTCACCATCGCCACCAACATGGCCGGCCGCGGTACCGATATCCTGCTGGGCGGCAACCCCGACTTTATGGCCCGCCGTCAGATGCGTCAGGAAGAGTTCAGCGATGAGCTGATCGAGCTGGCCACCGGCCACAACGAGGATGTGGACGAAGAGGTGCTGGCTGCCCGCCGCCGCTTTAATGAGCTGCGCAGCGAGTACAAGAAGACCACCGACGCCGAGCATGAGCGCGTGGTGGCCGTGGGCGGTCTGCACATCATCGGCACCGAGCGGCATGAGAGCCGCCGTATCGACAATCAGCTGCGCGGCCGTGCCGGCCGTCAGGGCGACCCCGGCTCCAGCCAGTTCTTCATCTCCATGGAGGATGACCTGCTGCGCGTGTTCGGCGGCGACAGGATGAAGCTCATCTCCGCCCGCCTGGGCATGGATGAGGATACGCCCATGGACGCGAAGATCCTGACCGGTCAGATCGAAAACGCCCAGAAGCGCATGGAGAGCCGCAACTTTGAGACCCGCAAGCACGTGCTGCAGTATGACGATGTCATGAACCAGCAGCGCGAGCTCATCTATAAGCAGCGCCGTCAGGTGCTGGAGGGCGAGAATGTTCACGACAACATCGTGAACATGATCAAGGAACTGATCGCCTCCGCCGTGGACCGTGAGTGCGCCGATGAAAACAGCGCCAACTGGGATATGGCCGGCCTGGCCGATTACCTGTGCCGCCTGTGCGTGCCGCAGGAAGCCATCCTGCCCCGTCAGGACGAGCTGATCAAAATGGGCAAGGACAAGATGAAGGAAGACCTGACCAAGATCGCCCTGTCGCTGTATGTGCGCCGTGAGGAGCTGATCACCGCTGCCGGTCACGATATGCGTGAATTGGAGCGTGCCTTCCTGCTGCACAGCGTTGACCGCCGCTGGATGGATCACATCGACGCCATGGACCAGCTGCGTGACGGCATCGGTCTGCGTGCCTATGCCCAGCGTGATCCCATCAATGAGTACAAGATGGAATCCTACGACATGTTTGAGAGCATGGTCAACCTCATCCGTGAGGATACCGTTCGTATGACCTTCCTGGCGCATGTGGCCGACCGCAACGCCCCGCAGCCCCAGCGCAAGGCCGTGGGCACCGTGACGGGCACCAATGATGTCAAGAACAGCTCCGGCATGGAAAAGGCCGCCGATGCCAGCCGCAAGGCGGGCGCGCAGCCTGTCAAGGTGGATAAAAAGCCCGGCCGCAACGATCCCTGCCCCTGCGGCAGCGGCAAAAAGTACAAGAACTGCTGCGGACGCAATGTTCAGTAAGCATCCGGACGATGCCGCCCTGGCCCGCAAGGTGGCCGAGGCGGTCAGAAAGGCCGGCGGACGCGCCTTCTTTGTGGGGGGCTGTGTGCGTGACGCGCTGATGGGTCGGCAGCAGAAGGACTACGACATCGAGGTGTACGGACTTTTGCCCGCTGACCTGCGGTCTGCCCTTGCCCCTTTGGGCGAGGTGTTTGACAAGGGGGCGGCCTTTTCGGTGCTGGGCATCCGCCACAGCGGCCTTGACATTGCCATGCCCCGGCGTGAAACGCTGACAGGCGTCAAACATACGGATTTTGACATTGCCGCCGACCCGTTCCTTTCCTTTGAAACGGCCTGCAGCCGCCGCGACTTTACGGTCAACGCCATGCTGCGGGACATTCTGACCGGTGAGATCATCGATCCCTACGGCGGACAGAAGGACCTGCAAAACAAATTGCTGCGCCCGGTATCGGCTGCGACCTTTGGGGAGGATCCCCTGCGGGTGTTCCGTGCCGGACAGTTTGCCGCAAGGCTGGGCTTCCGTGTGACTGAAGACGGTCTTGAACTGTGCCGCGGCATGGAGGTCACGCACCTTTCCCGTGAGCGCGTGTACGAGGAGACCAACAAGGCGCTGCTGCAAAGCGATGCCCCTTCGGTCTACTTCCGCTTCCTGCGGCAGTGCGGCCATCTGAAGGAATTTTTCCCGTAGGTGGAGGCGCTCATCGGCGTACAGCAGAACCCCGCCTTCCATCCCGAAGGCGATGTGTTTGAGCACACCATGCTGGTGCTGGACGCCGCCGCCTCCCACAGAAGCGAGGCACAGCAGCCGCTGCACTTCATGTACGCCGCGCTGCTGCATGATGTGGGCAAGCCCGTGGCTTCCTCGGTGAAGGATGGACGCATCATCAGCTACGGACATCCCGAGGCGGGTGTGCCGCTGGCGGAAAAGCAATTGCGGCGGCTGAGCGATAACAGCGCGCTGATTGCTTATGTGAAAAACATGGTGCTGTATCACATGCAGCCCAACCTGATGGCGCATGACGGCGCAGGCTTCAAGGCTACACGCAAGCTGTTTGACAAAAGCGTGTGCCCGCGGGACCTGGTGTGGCTGGCGCGTGCCGATGGTGAAGGACAAAAGGCCGCCCCCTACAGCCCGGCCAACTGGGCTTTCACGGTGGGTCGGCTCATCGATTATGAAGAGATCGTAAAGCAGCCCATGGTGACGGGGCAGGATCTGATCAAAATGGGCGTGACGCCTTCCCCGCAGATGAAAACGCTGCTGGAAAGGGCAAGGCTGCTGCTTTTCAGCGGCCTTGACAAACCGCAGATATTAAAACAACTGCAAAGCGAGATCAATCAAAAACACAGAGAGGACACAGGCGCATGATTCTGGAATTTGAAAAATACCGTACCGATCTGGAGGCCCTGAAGGCCAAGCTGAAGGAGACCGGCGAAGGCCTGCACATCGACCTGATGCAGGAGGAGCTGGAGGAACTGCACGAGGAGCAGGTGGCGGACGGCTTCTGGGACAACCTGGAGCGCAGCACCCATGTGACCCGCCGCATCAGCCAGCTGGAGGGCAAGATCAAGCATTATGAATCGCTCGTGTCCCGCTGTGACGATGTCGATGTCATGATGGAACTGGCCGAGGAAGAGGATGACAGCTCGATGGTGCCCGAGGTGGCGGAAGAGCTGGAAGCCATTCAGAAGGCCGTGGAAGAGCTGGAGCTGGAGACCCTGATGCGCGGCAAGTACGATGACCGTGACGCCGTGCTGAGCCTGCACGCGGGTGCCGGCGGCACCGAGGCGCAGGACTGGACCAGCATGCTCTACCGCATGTATGTGCGCTACTGCGAGCGCATGGGCTTTGAAGTGAAGCTTCTGGACCTCCTGGACGGCGACGAAGCCGGCATCAAGTCCGTCACCTTTGAGGTGAGCGGCGACCATGCCTACGGCTTCCTCCGCGGCGAAAAGGGCGTGCACCGTCTGGTGCGCATCTCTCCCTTTGACGCCAACGCCCGCCGCCACACCTCCTTCAGCTCCCTGGACGTGGCGCCCATGCTGGAAGAGGATGACGGTGAAGTGGAGATCGACATGAAGTACGTGCGCGTCGATACCTACCACTCCTCCGGTGCCGGCGGACAGAACGTCAACAAGACTTCCTCCGCCGTCCGCATGACCTACATCAAGGATGATGTGACCATCGTGGTCGCCTGCCAGACCGAGCGCGATCAGGTGCAGAACCGTGCCACCTGTATCAAGATGCTCAAATCCCGCCTGCTGGAGCTGCGCCTGCGTGAGCGCGAGCAGGAAATGGCCGATATCAAGGGCGAAATGAAGAAGATCGAATGGGGCAGCCAGATCCGCTCCTACGTGTTCCAGCCCTATACCATGGTCAAGGATCACCGCACCGGCTATGAGACCGGCGCCATCGATGAGGTCATGAACGGCGCGCTGGACGGCTTCACCGTATCCTACCTCAAGATGCAGTAAATGAAGGCGAGGGCCTTTTTCCGCGGGCTCCTGACGGGGCTCGCGGCGCTGCTTTTTTCGCTGTGCTGCGCGGCGGCGGTGCTGTTTTTTTCAGACAGCACCTACGCGCTGATGCCATCGTACGCAGATGCCTCTTACTTTGGGGTGGATGCCGAAATGTATCCGCGGGCAGCAAAAGCGCTTTCCGCCTACATGCGGGGAGAGAACGAAACGCCGCAGATCACCGTGACCGCCTTTGGCGCGCAGCAGCTGCTCTATAATGAAAAGGAGCTGAGCCATCTCTTTGATGTTCGGCAGCTGGCGAGGATCATCGCGGCGTGCGCCGTGGTGTTTGGAATCGTGTACATTTTGCTGTCGCTGAAGCGGACAAAAAGTACGCCCCTGAAGGCGTACATGTGCGGGGAAGAGGCGGCACTGCTGCTGCCTGCCGTGCTTGCATGGGCGGCTTCAACTTAGTTTTATCGCTTCTTTTATACGCTGCACAGCCTGCTGTTTACCAATGACAACTGGCTGCTGAACCCGTATGAGGATGTTTTGATTACCCTGATGCCGGAAGGCTATTTTATCCGTCTGGCCATTCGCATGGCGCTGATGGCGGTGGGGCTGTACGCCCTGCTGCGCGCGCTGCCGCCGCTGTATCGACGGCTGAAAGGAAACTGATCATGACCTACATGGAACGCTGCCGTGAACGGCTGCCGGAGCTGCAGCAGAAGGAAAAGGTGCGCATTTTGGCCATCGAATCCTCCTGCGATGAAACTGCTGCCGCCGTGATCGAAAACGGCCGCGTCATTTTGTCCAACGCGGTCTTTACGCAGATCCCCCTGCATGCCGTGTATGGCGGCGTGGTGCCCGAGATCGCCTCCCGTGCGCATGTGGACGCGGTCGACCGCATGGTCGACTGGGCACTGAAGGAAGCCTCGATGACGATGAATGAGATCGACGCCATCGGCGTCACCTGCGGTCCCGGACTGGTGGGTGCGCTGCTGACGGGCGTCAGCTGTGCCAAGGCGCTGGCTTTTGCGCTGGATAAGCCGCTCATCCCCGTCAATCATATTGAGGGGCACATCTGTGCCAACTATCTGACCAGCCCCGAGCTGGAGCCGCCCTTTATCTGCCTGGTGGCCAGCGGCGGTCACAGCCACATCCTCATGGTGGAGGATTACGGCGTATATCGGCTGCTTGGCTGCACGCAGGACGATGCCGCCGGCGAAGCCTTTGACAAGGCCGCCCGTGTGCTGCACCTGCCCTATCCGGGCGGTCCGCTGCTGGACAAGCTGTCCCATGAGGGCAACCCGAACGCCCTGACGCTGCCGCGTCCCCGCACGCCCGGAAAGTATGATTTCAGCTTCTCGGGTCTCAAGACTGCCTTTATCAACGCCGTGCACAACATGGAACAGAAGGGCATCGATATCGAGGCACAAAAGGCCGATCTGGCCGCTTCCTTCCAGCACGCGGTGGTTTCCTCCCTGCTGGAAAAGACCATGGATGCCGCCCTGGCGAGCCATGTGAAGCGTCTGGCGCTGGCGGGCGGCGTATCCGCCAACAGCGGTCTGCGTGCTGCCTTTGAGCAGGCGTGCCAAAAGGCGGGCATCACGCTGTATATGCCCAGACTGAACCTGTGCGGCGACAACGCCGCCATGATCGGTTCCGCCGCCTACTACCGTCTGAAGCGCGGAGAACTGGCCGATCTTTCCCTCAATGCCAAGCCCGCCCTGCGGCTTGTCTGACATGGAATAAAGATGGAACAAAACGTATTTGGCTTTACCGTTCAGCTGCGAAGACCCTTTGACTTTGGGTTTCTTGCGCCGTACGGGAAGCCTTTTTGCGTTTTTGAGGGGGGCGCTTCGGGCAACATCGGCTTTGGGCTGGAAAGCGAGCGTTACGGACGGGTGTTTGCCAAGTTTGCCGGGGCGCCGCTGCAAAGTGCCCGCGTCTCGGAGGAGGCGGCGGCGCTTGCGCTGGAAAACGCCATGCCGCTGTATCAGCAGTTGTTTTCCCACCCGGCTCTGGTGCGTTTGCTGGGCTCTGGCCGCACCGGCGGCGGATATCTTGCGCTGTACCGGTTTGAGGAAGGTCCCACGCTGCATGACACGGGGGATATCCTGACCCGACCGCCGCTGGAACGCCTGCATATGATGGAGGATATGCTGGATTTTCACCTCTTCGCGCTCTCTCACGGATGGATGCCCGTGGGGCTGGAGGATGCCAATCTGCTGGTCACGCCGGACGGACTCAAAATATGCGACATCGACCTGTACCGCCCCTGCCCCAACCGCAACGATCTGGGGCGCATGCCGGGGGTGTCCCGCTATCTGGCCCCTGAGGAATACGAGCTTGGCGCCGTGCTGGATGAAAAGACCGCCCAGTACAAGCTGGGAGCGCTTGCCTTTCAGCTGTTCGCCGAGGAAAGCCGCCGCGACAAGGCGTCGTGGTGCGCCCCGGAAGCGCTTTTCCATGTGGCTTCCGCTGCCTGCAGTGAGGAAAAACGCCGCCGTTACAACTCTTTTTCTGCCTTCTGCTACGCCTGGCGGCACGCGGTGGGCGGGCTCAGCCTGTAAGTGGAGTTTTGTGTCAGGTGGTTTTTATCCTGCCAATTAATCAGTGTTTTTTTATCCAATCTATTGAAGCGGCACGATATTTGTGCTATACTCCATAATTGAACGGATATTACAGTGCCTCATTGAGGCACGGATCCTTAAGGAGATGACAATATGTACGACGCGATTATTATCGGCGCGGGCGTGGTCGGCTGCGCAGTCGCTCAGCATCTGGCCAAGTACAACGGCAAGTTTGCCGTCATCGACCGTATGGAAGATGTGGCTGACGGCGCCAGCAAGGCCAACAGCGGTATCGTCCATGCCGGCTTTGACGCGCATCCCGGCACCGAAAAGGCCCGCATGAATGTGAAGGGTGCCCAGATGTACCCCGAACTGGCCGCCTCCATGGGCGTGCCCTATTCTCAGCCCGGCGCTCTGGTGCTGGCTTTCAGCGAGAGCGACCGCCCCACCATTGAAAACCTGCTGGCGCAGTCCGTGGCCAACGGCGTGCCCGGCTGCCGCATTCTGGAAAAAGACGAGATCCTCAAGATGGAGCCCAACACCAACCCCGAAGTGGTGTGCGCTCTGTATGCTCCCACCAGCGGTCTGGTCAGCCCCTATGAGATGACCTGTGCCCTGGCCGACAGCGCCTGCGAAAACGGCACTGATTTTATCCTCAGCAACCCCGTGCTGGAGGTCAAGCCCACCGCGGACGGCAACTGGATGGTGCTGTGCGAGCATGACGAGTACAAGACCCGTGCCGTCATCAACTGCGCCGGCAACGGCAGCGGCGTGATCCACAACATGATCTCCCCCAAGAAGGTGCGCCTGATCGCCCGCCGCGGCCAGTATTATCTGCTGGACCACACCGAGGATATGCCCTTCAAGATGACCATGTTCCAGTGCCCCACCAAGATGGGCAAGGGCGTGCTGGTTTCTCCCACCACGCATGGCAACACCCTGCTGGGACCCACCGCCGAAGATATCGACAACAACAACGACGTGTCCACCACCGCCGATGGTCTGGCCGACATCCTGAAGGCTGTCAAGCTGACCTGGCCGGGCATGAACACCCGCAATACCATCACCACCTTCTCCGGCATCCGTGCCCATGAGGAGAACGGTGACTTCGTCATCGGCAAGACCGAGGGCGCTCCCGAGGGTGCTTTTGAAGCCGTCGGCGTGGAAAGCCCCGGCCTGTCCTCCGCTCCCGCCATCGGTCAGGAGCTGGGCGACACCGTGGCCGCCTTCCTGGGTCTGGATAAGAAGACCGACTGGAAGGCTCCCACCCCCCTGCCCAAGTCCTTCCGCAACATGACCAACGAAGAACGCGCCGAAGCCTATGCCCAGAACAAGGAATACGGTGCTCTGGTCTGCCGCTGCGAGCAGGTCACCGAGGCCGAAATCCGCGCCGCCATCCGCCGTCCCGTGGGCGCCCGCTCCATCGACGGTGTCAAGCGCCGCACCCGTGCCGGCATGGGCCGCTGCCAGGGCGGTTTCTGCAGCCCCCGCGTGCTGGAGATCCTGTGCGAGGAAACCGGCATGAATCCCACTGAGGTCACCAAGTGCGGCGGCGCCAGCCGTCTGCTGGTGGGCACTCTGCACCAGATCGCAAAGGAGGCGCGCCCCGATGAAAACTGAAATTGCACCCATCTTTGTTGATGTATTGATCGTCGGCGCCGGCCCTGCCGGTCTTGCCGCTGCCATTTCTGCCAAGAACGCCGGTGTGGAAAGCCTGATCGTGCTCGAGCGCGAGCAGAATGCCGGCGGCATCCTGCGCCAGTGCATCCACAACGGTTTCGGTCTGCACCGCTTCAAGGAAGAGCTGACCGGCCCCGAGTATGCCCAGCGTGATATCAACACCGCCAAGGAAATGGGCATTGATATCCGCACCGGCGTGACCGTGCTGAGCGTGACCAAGGATAAGGAAGTCACCGCCATCAGCCGTGAATACGGCCTGCAGATCTTCAAGGCCAAGTCCGTTGTGCTGGCCATGGGCTGCCGTGAGCGTCCCCGCGGCGCGCTGGCGACCCCCGGTACCCGCTGCGCCGGTATCTACAGCGCCGGTACCGCCCAGAAGTTTGTTAACCTCGAGGGCTTCATGCCCGGCCGCCGCGTGGTCATCCTGGGTTCCGGTGATATCGGCCTGATCATGGCCCGCCGTATGACCCTGCAGGGTGCCAAGGTGCTGGCCTGCGTGGAACTGATGCCCTACTCCTCCGGCCTGAACCGTAACATCGTGCAGTGCCTGCAGGACTATAACATTCCGCTGTACCTGAGCCACACCGTGGTGGATATCCAGGGCAAGGAACGCCTGACCGGCGTGACCGTTGCCAAGGTGGACGAGAATCGCCGTCCCATCCCCGGCACCGAGATTCAGTTTGACTGCGACACGCTGCTGCTCTCCGTTGGGCTGATCCCCGAAAACGAGCTGACCATCGGCGCCGGCGTCGATATGTGCCGCACCACCAACGGCGCTGTCGTGGATGACTGCCTGCAGACCTCCATCCCCGGCATCTTTGCCTGCGGCAACGTGCTGCACGTGCATGACCTGGTCGACTTCGTTTCCGAAGAGTCCACCAAGGCCGGCAAGGCTGCCGCCGAATTTGCCATGGGCACTGTGTACACCGGCCGTGCCATCAACGTCAAGGAAGGCGCCGGCGCCATGGGCGTTGTGCCCCAGATCATCCGCATGAACGAGGGCGAGCATGCTCCCGTCAATGTGATGTTCCGTCCCCGTGCCGTGATGCAGAACCCCTACATCGTCATCCGTGCCGACGGCAAGCTGGTCATGAGCAAGAAGCAGATGATCTGCGCCCCCGGCGAAATGATCAACGTGACCCTGAAGCCCGAGCATCTGGCCATGATGCAGGATGCCGCCGAGGTCGAGGTCAGCGTGACCACGGAGAAGCCCGAATGAATGTAAGTGAGGCTTTACAGTCTCGCCGCAGCGTCCGCCGTTTTACGGCGGACGCTGTTTTAGGTGAGGATATCAATACCTTGATGCATGCCGCCATGAGCGGTCCCAGCGCCTGCAATGCCCGTCCGTGGGATTTCTGGTGCGTTACAAGCGAGGAAAAGCTGGCGCTGCTGCGCAAGGCGTCCCGTTTCAGCAACATGAAGGCGCCGCTGGCGGTCGTGGTGTGCGGCAACCTCAAAAAGGCCCTGCCCATGGGCATGGCGGATTATTGGATTCAGGATTGCTCCGCCGCCATCGAGAATATTCTGCTGCAGGCGGTCGAGCTGGGTCTTGGCGCCGTGTGGTGCGGTCTGCACCCGCAGAAGGGCGCTGTGACCCGCACACGGGAAGCACTTGATTTGCCCGAATCCATCGTGCCGCTGGGCTTGCTCTGGATCGGGCACCCCGCCGAGAGCCCCGCGCCGCGTGACCAGTACGACGAAAAGCGTGTGCACTACGTCTAACGGAGTTCTTGGAAACCACGCTTTTTGAAGCCAAAAAGCATGGTTTCCAAACCTTC
>JAKSQG010000060.1 GCA_024404275.1 Clostridia bacterium
GGATTATTTGATGCCGCTGTAGGCAAAGGCCTTGATGATGCGCTTGCTGGCGAAGATATACACGATCAGCACGGGCACCACCAGGATGGTGTTGGCAGCCATGATGGAGGGCCAGATCAGGCCATACTCGGCGTCCTTGACCTTTTCGATGTACATGGTCAGGGGGCGGAACTTATCGCTGTTGGTCATGACCAGAGGCCAGAAGTAGGCGTTCCAGTGGCTGACGAAGCTGAACAGCGCGATGGTGACCATGGAGCTGGTGCACATGGGCAGCAGCAGGCGGGTCATGATCTGGAGCTCATTGGCTTTATCCAGTCGGGCGGATTCCAGCAGCTCATCGGGGATCTGCTTAAACGCCTGGCGCAGCATGAAGATACCAAAGCTGTTGCAGGCGAAGGGCAAGATCTGCGGCCACAGGGAGGAGATCATTTTCCAGTCGGCCATCATCAGGTACACGGGGATGTAGGTGACCTGTCCAGGGATCATGAACGCGATCAGGATCAGAATGAACAGGAAACCGCGGCCGGGGAAATCACGCTTGGCAAAGGCATAAGCGGCGGGCACCATGGTCACCAGCTGCAGGATGATGACCGAACCGGTCGTCACCACCGAGTTGATGGCATACTGCGTAATGCTCAGTTCTTTGGAAGCAATGGTCTCAAACGCGTGAAGCGTAAAGGTCATGGGCCACAGGGTGGGCGGGGTCTGGATGGATTCATTATACGTTTTGAAGGCGGTAATGAACATCCAGTAGAAGGGGAAGACGAACAGGAGCATCAACAGAATTTTGAATACGTCGCTGACCAGATGCGGGGCATAATTGCGCAGGCGACGCTTGATCTGCAAATCTTTCATGCTTTTCTTCCTCCTTCCTTACTGATAATGGACTTTCTTTTCGAGGCTGCCGAAGTCCAGCAGGGTGATCAGCAGCAGCACGACCATCAGCAGCACGCCGGCGGCAGAAGCCATACCCAGCGAGTTGTTGCGCTTGAAGGCGTACTCATAGATGTACAGGCACAGCATCTGGGTGCTGTTGCCGGGGCCGCCTTCGGTCATGATTCGCACGGAATCGAACACCTTGAAGGAGCCGGTGGTGATGGTGATCAGCAGCATGAACAGCTGGGGAGACAGCATGGGCAGCGTGATCTTCCAGAAGGTGCGCATCTTGGTGGAGCTGTCCAGACGGGCGGCTTCGTAGATCTCCAGAGGAATGGACTTGAGGGAAGAGAGGATGATCAGCGCGTAGTAGCCGATGCTCTTCCACGTGTTCATGAAGATGATACAACCCATGGCGGTACTGGTCTCGCCCAGCCAGTTCCAGCTGGGAAGGCCAAAGGCACGCAGCACGGTGTTGAACAGACCGGAGCTTTCCTTGCTCAGCAGCCACTGGAAGATGAAGGCGCAGCTGATGGAGGCGACCAGATGGGGCGTGAAGAACACGGTCTGGGCGATACTGTTCAGCTTGCGGTTATCCTGCATCCAGACAGCAAAGACAACGGAGAGGCCCAGCACCAGCAGCACGATGACGGCGGTGTAGATACCAGTCTGCTTCAGGCTGTTCCAGAAGTCGGTACGGACGAAGAGCAGCTGCTCATAGTTCTTAAGACCAATGTAGCTCTTGTAAGCGTTGGCGGCGCTGCCGCGGAACAGCGAGATCTGGATCAGATTCGCCATCGGATACAGCGTGAAGAGGATCAGAAAGAAGATGGCGGGCATGACCATGGCATAGCTGACCAGCCAGTTGCGGTACTTTCTGCGCCGACGCTGCGAAAAGACCTGTTTCATTGCAACGTCTGACATATTAACCTCCTACGCGGCGGACATACTCGTCGTAGTTGCTTACATCGCCGCGGCGGATACGCTCACCGGCGGCATCAAAGAAGTACAGATCCTCGGCAGCCACGTTCATGACGACCTTGTCTTCATACTTGTAGCTGTCGTTGGGCGTTTTGACCATGATGGTATCGGCGCCCATCTGCACCTTGTACTGGGTCTCGCTGCCCAGCATTTCGCGGGTCAGCACCACGCCTTCGCGGGCGAAGGGCATGTTGTCCAGCTTTCTGTCGGCCAGCACGATCTTTTCGGGGCGGAAGCCGACTTTATCATCATCAAGCGCGATGACGTTCATCGGCGGGGTGCCGATAAACTGCGCGGTATAGACGTTGTTGGGGTCGCGGTAGATCACTTCGGGAGAAGCCTCCTGCATGATCTTGCCCTTATCCATCAGCACGATGACGTCAGCCATGGCCATGGCCTCGACCTGGTCATGCGTAACATAGATAAAGGTGGTCTGCATGCGGTTGTGCATTTCGATCAGTTCCGTTCTCATGGCCACGCGCAGCTTGGCGTCGAGGTTGGAGAGCGGTTCGTCCATCAGGAATACCTTGGGGCGCTTCACCATGGCGCGGGCCAGGGCGATACGCTGTCTCTGACCACCGGACAGGGTGCCGGGCTTGCGGTCCAGATAGGCGGACAGGCCGACGACTTCGGCGTATTCCTTGATCAGCTTTTCTCTTTCTTCCTTGGGAACCTTGCGGTTCTTCAGGCCGAACTCAATGTTCTCTTTTACACTCATGGTGGGATAGATGGCGTAGTTCTGGAACACCATGGCGATGTCGCGCTTGGCGGGGTCCAGGTCGGTAATGTCCTTGCCATCCATCAGTACCTGTCCGCTGGTCGCCGGGCCGATACCCGCGATCATGCGCAGCAGGGTCGTTTTGCCGCAGCCGGAAGCACCGACCAGTACGGTAAACTTGCCATCCTGAATCGTCAGATCCAGATCTTCGATGACCTTGTTTGAACCAAACGCTTTGGTTACTTTTTTGAATTCAATCTCAGCCACAATTGTTTCCCCCGTTCGATTATTGAGCTTTTTCGCAAAACCGGTCGTATAAAGTAATCAGTGCCGATAATTGGACAGGCGGGGAGCCCTTTCGGGCTCCCCGCACAAAGGGTTTGCTTAAGGATTAGTCCATGAACATGGAGACGTTGGCCTTCATCTGCTCCAGACCTTCGGCGGCGCTCAGGGAGCGGTTGCCGATGACCAGGTCAGTGATTTCCTTCCAGTTCAGGATGAACTCCTGCAGGTTGATGTAAGCAGGATACTCCTGGCAGACAGCGTTATCCAGCTGATCGAAGGGAACCTTGAAGGTGGGGTTGGCAGCCCAGAACTCGACCATCTGGTCGTAGGTGGCCACGCTCTTGGTGCAGGGCAGGTAACCGGAACCGGTGGAGTTGATGAACTGCTGCTCATCGCTCATGAGGAACTTCAGATATTCCCAACCGGCGTTGATGATTTCTTCGGAGTTGCCCTTCTTAACCAGGCAGATCTGGCCGCCGCCGACTTCGGACACGGGACGGGCAGCATCATAGGTGGGGAACTGAGCAACGCCCAGCTCATAGCCGGCGTCGGCCATGTTCTTGACGATGTTCTTCATGGAGCCGCAGCTGTTCAGGATGCCGAAGAGCTTGCCTTCGTACATCATCTGGGTGGCGACGGTGGAGGCGGAGGTGGCGTCGAAGGCGCGGATCCAGCCCTCGTCAACGCCCTTGGCCCAGTTGTCCATAACGGTCAGCCAGGAAGAGCCTTCCAGAGCGGGAGAGGTGCGGGTTTCCAGATCGCCCTCAGCGGAGAGCATGGGCTCGCCCAGCTGGTTCAGCCAGGCAGCGGCATAGTAACCGTTGTCGTTGAAGATTTCAACGCCGTAGGTGGTGACTTCGCCGTTGTCTTCCTTCACGACCATCGCCTTGGCGATTTCGGCCATTTCGTCCCAGGTCACAACCTGAGGAACGGTGATGCCCTTAGCATCGGCCATGCTCTTGTTGTAGTACATAACGGGAGTGGAACGGATGTAAGGCAGGCTGTACAGCTCGCCATCGGTGTTGCCGGCGATGTCCATGAAGCAATCCAGGATGTTGGCGACATCGAAGCCATCGCGCTCGGCGTAGGGCATCATGTCTTCCAGCAGGCCGTCGTCGATCAGGTTAACAACATAGGTGTTACCGGAAACGACCACAGCGGGCTGCTCGCCGGCCTGGGTGGACAGGCTGAACTGAGCAAACAGGGTGTCATAGTTGCCGATGTAGGTTTCTTCGACGATGATGCCGAGTTCCTTACCAACGGTCTCATTGAACATTTCGGTCTGCTTGGTCGCAGTCTCGCCATTAGCGCCGGAACCACGGGTGTGCCAGAACTTGATGGTGATGGGGTTCGCCGCGTCGTAGGCCAGGGCAGCGCTGCTCAGAGACAGGGCCAGGACCAGGACCAGCAGAAGGGATACGAGCTTCTTCATGATGGGATCCTCCTTTTATTATTTTAAAGCGGTAAGCCGCTTTAAATCGATACGAAATGTTTGATTTAAGCATCATTTGATATGTATAAGATTATAGCAGACCCCTCATTCACTGTCAACAGGTAATTTTAATACCAGTTTATACAAATTCATTCTTCAGACACCGTTCATTTTAACAGAATATGATAGTTTTTATCAGCAAAATGTCCATTTTTTATGATAAAAAACCGTGCTTTTGACATCAAAGCACGGTTTAAGAATGTTTATTGTTCGGGATCTGGCCGGGAGAGTTTCTTTTTGTATACCGTCAGAAGCATGGTGATGTAGCACGCCAATCCGCCCACGGCGTTGGAAACGGGCTAAGACATGAACACGCCGTTCACCCCAAAGCCCAGCCCGGGCAGCAGCAGCGCCAGAGGCGTTACGATGACTGCCTTGCGCAGCAGGGAGAAAAAGATGGCATGCTTCGCATCACCCAGCGACTGGAAGACCGATTGTCCCGCCGACTGGAATGCCTGAAAGAAAAAGCCGAAGAAATAGATGCGCAGCACCCCCGCGCCCACGCGCAGCGTTTCGGGGTCGTTGGTGAAAATGCTCATGAACATACCGGGGAAAAGCAGCACCGCCAGCCACGAGATGAGCGTATAGCCCACCGTCAGTGCTGTGGTAAAGACGATGCCCTGCCGCACCCGCTGCGGCTTTTTCGCGCCGTAGTTGTAGCTCATGACGGGCTGTGCGCCGCCTGTGATGCCCGATACGGGCAAAAAGAGGATGTCGCGCACCGAATTGACCACCGTCATGACGCCCACATACAGTTCGCCGCCCCATACCTGCAGCGTGCTGTTGCAGGCTGCCTGCACCAGAGCGTTGGTGCCCTTCATGATAAAGCCCACGATGCCCAGCGACAGGATGCTTTTGAGCAGCGGCAGCGAAATGCGCATGTGACGGACCCGCAGCGGGAACAGCGCCTTTTTGCCCGTCAGGAACCGCAGCACCCACAGGCAGCTGACCGCCTGACTGATGACCGTCGCCCACGCGGCGCCCGCGATGCCCATGTTCAGAACAAAAATGAACAGCGGGTCGAGCAGCAGGTTCATGCCCGCGCCAAGCAGAATGGTGCCCATGCCCACCCGCGGGCTGCCCTGCGCGTTGATAAAGCCGTTGAGCCCCGTCGCCAGCATGGTAAAGGGCGTGCCCAGCATGTAGATGCGCATGTAATCGGCCGCATAGGGCCACGAGGCCTCGCTGGCGCCGAACAGAAACAGGATGGGACGCATGAAGCCGTACACCGCCGCCATCATCACGATCGATGTGCCCAGCAAAAGCGCAAACACCATGTTTTCCAGTCTTGCCGCCTTTTCCTCCTCCCCCGCACCGCGGGCAATGGCAAACAGCGGCGCGCCGCCCGAGCCAAACAGGCTGGTAAAGGCGCCTACGATGGAAATGATGGGGAACACCAGCCCCACGCCCGTCAGCGCCAGACTGTCCGAGGCGGAAAGGTGACCGAGGTACACACGGTCCACCACATTATACAGAAGCTGTACGATCTCCGCGATGGTCAGCGGCACCGCCTGCGACAGGATCTGCCGCCAGACGGGACCGATGGAAAAATCGCTCTTCGCGGCATTTGCACCCGGTTTCATCTGTTATTTTCCTCCGATGATTGGTTCAGCAGCTTTTTGCAGCTGATATCCAGCACAAAAGGTCCCGTCACAACGCCCGTGACCAGCATGCCGATGATGCGCAGCAGCCCGAGCCGGCCCGTGATAAAGGCCGCCGACAGCCCCACAAGAAAGATAAGCGACAGGGAAAACAGCATCAATCCCCCCCGTTGCAAGCAAAAAGCCGATGCTTTCTGCCGTATTTTGTGCAGAAGTCATCAGCTTTGAACAAAGCGGTTCAGGTTGCCCATGGGAGAACTTCATTCCCGTTCACCATCATATCCCTTCAGGCCGGAAGAGTCAACAAAAATTTTCCGCGGTGCAATTTTGGTACATAATTTGTGGTAAACTGTTATCGATCTCACACCTTCAACGCAAAACCCGCCCGAAGGAAATTCCTCCGGGCGGGTTTTTTGATTGAAAAAGACGGCTTACAGCAGGGGGCTGCCGGTCAGCTTCTCGTAGCCTTCCAGATACTTGGCAATGGTCTTGTCCACGATCTCCTGCGGCAGGGTCCAGTTGTGACCCTCGTTGTTCTTGAGCCAGTCGCGGGCAAACTGCTTGTCATAGGAGGGCTGACCGTGACCGGGCTCATAGCCCTCGGCGGGCCAGAAGCGGGAGGAATCGGGCGTGAGCATCTCGTCACCCAGAACGATATCGCCGTTTTCATCCAGACCGAACTCAAACTTGGTATCGGCAATGATGATGCCGCGGGTCAGGGCGTAATCGGCGCACTTCTTATACAGGGCAATGGTATAGTCACGCAGCTTGGCGGCGTACTCCTCGCCCTTGCCGGGGAAGCGCTTTTCCAGATAGACGACGGACTGCTCATAGGAGATGTTCTCGTCATGGTCGCCGATCTCCGCCTTGGTGGAGGGGGTGTAGATGGGCTCGGGCAGCTTGTCGGATTCCTTCAGCCCCTCGGGCAGGGTGATGCCGCACACGGTGCCGTTTTTCTGATAGCTCGCCCAGCCGCTGCCGGTGATGTAGCCGCGCACGATGCACTCCACGGGCAGCATGTTCAGCTTGCGGCACAGCATGCTGCGTCCCTCAAACGCTTCCTGACGGAAGAATTCGGGCATGTCCGCCGTATCGGCAGAGATCATGTGGTTGGGCAGAATATCACGGGTCATGTCAAACCAGAATCTGCTCATCTGGGTCAGCACCTGTCCCTTGTGGGTGACGGTGTTGTTCAGGATCACATCAAAGCAGCTGATGCGGTCGGTCGCGACCATGATAAGGGTGTCGCCGTTGTCATAGATCTCACGGACCTTGCCTTCTTTAATGGGCTGCATGGCATGTTACCACCTTTCCGTTATCGGGGCAAAAACCCCGCAAAATCGCATTTCCGCAGGGGATTATACCCCATTTTGATGGGAAAATCAAGGGCAAGGCAGCATATCCGTCCGCTTCGGCGCACGAAAAGAGCCTCCGTGTGACCGATGGCTCTTGTTATGCCCTTGCAGGGTTTACTTGCCAAAGTAATCAACAAAGAAATTTACTGTATACGGGGTGAATCTCACGGCGGTGTTATAATCTCCCGTATAAGCATTATGCACGCCAATGACATATCCATCCTCACCGTAGTGGGATTTCATCAGCGGCGAGCCGCTTGCTCCGGGGAGAGTATCCATGGTGTAGCGAATCTTTGCATCCGCATTATGCACGCCATACAAAAGCGCATAGGCATTATCATTCTATGTGCCGTTCAGATAGCCTTTGGATTCGTACATCACCGTTGTTCCCTCACCGTAACCAACGATCTTCGCGTATCCGTTCAGCTCATAATCTCCCGGGCAGTAATAGCCAAGCCAGCCGCACTTGTTGCCGATGGGATCTGCCGTTTTGATCATGCCCAGATCATAGCAGGATTCTTCATAATAATACCATTCGTCCATGCAGGCCAGCCAGATCGCGGTCGTTTCGCCATAAGGCTTCTTGCTGCCATTGCTGCCGGGAGCAACGGTGATCTCGGTTGCCCAGCCGCCTTGCTGCTCGTCATACACACAATGACCGCAGGTCAGCACATAGCTCGGTCCAATCATAAAACCCGTTCCGTGGCCGGTTGCGCCGCTTGGAAATTTTAATTTCAGATAAGTCACCGCGCAGTTAGGCCAGCTTTCCCGCTGCATTCTGTTCAGCATCACACGGTCATCGGTACCGAATATCCCCTTGATCTCATCGGGAATGTCCTCTTCCTCGTCAAGATCAAGAGACAGACCCCAATCACCGTCCGCTGCAGCTTTTTCATTTGTGCCCATGCTGCCTGCGACCTGTACAGGCACTTCGGCTTCGGTGTTTTCTGCGTGGTTTTCCGTCTGTGTCTGCGTATCAATCTCGAAGCTCACCGCCGCCTGCGCACCCGCCATCAGCGTGAAGCATAGTACCAGTGCCAGAAGCAGTGTCATCCCTTTGTTCAACATACATATACCCCCTTTTTATTTACCAAAGTAATCCCTGAAAAAATCCACCGTATGCTTCGTAAAACGCACCGCGTAATTATAGGAATCATCGTGGCCCCTGTTGACGCCGATGACGTACCCATCCTGGCCGTCATATGCCTTGATGATGGGCGAACCGCTCGCGCCGGGCAGGGTATCCAGTTTATAACGGATCAACTCTTTATCCGTCTGAGTCCCGTACAGGATCGCGTTGAAGTCTCTATTGACGGTACCACTCAGGTAGCCCCTTACTACCTTCATACGCGTATCTCCGCCATAGCCGATGATCCGGACATAATCTTCCAACTCGTAGTCTTCCGGACAGGAATAGCCCAGCCAGCCCACCGTGTTGCCGATGGGATCCGCCGTTTTGATCAATGCCAGATCGCAGCAGATATCCCTGTCATAATACCACTCGTCCATGCAGGACAGCCAGACTGACGTCGTCGTGCCATAGGGTCTGGAATCGCCGCTGCGTCCGGGAGCGACCACGACCTTGGTCGGCCAGCCGCCGTCATCGTGGTGGTATATACAGTGCCCGCAGGTCAGCACATAATTCGGGCCGATCATAAAACCGGTTGTGCCGTCATAGGTTTTTCCGTTCGAAAAGCTCGTTGTCAAAGCAACGACTGCCCTATACGGCCATCTGAGCCGCTCCGCGTCGCTTACCAGCATACGTTCATCGGCCCCGAAGATTGCCTTGACATCTTCCTGCAGATTCTCCGCTTCCAAGGGCAAAGAAAGCTCCCAGTTTGAATTCTCCTCACCCCTGCTGCCGTCTTGGGTCCCATTCCATGCTGTTTCTTCCGCTTCGCCGAAGCTTTCCGTCCCGGTCTGCTGATCATAGCTCACCGCTGCCTGCGCACCCATGGCCGCAAGGCACAGCAGCAATGCCGTCAGCAGAATCATTCCTTTTTTGAGCATGTTCTTTTCTCCTTTCTTATTTTTCTGCCGAAGC
>JAKSQG010000061.1 GCA_024404275.1 Clostridia bacterium
AAGGAGGTCCCCGGTATTCTTGCGGACGGTGCCTTTGCCGGCACGGCGGAGGGACAGATTATTGTTTCCAGAACGGAAAAGAGGCTGGCCCTGCTGCTGCCGCCCAAAGTGAAGCATGTGCTGCCCAGAAAAGCATAACAGATAAAAATCGCGTATGACCATCACGTTGGCACCACCGGAAGCGGTGCGTTACGGCTTCGGAATCCGATGAATGCAAGCAGGTTACCTGCTTTGATGATATTTTTTAGGAGGAATAACCATGAAAAAGGGCGACGCGGTACTTGGAAAATTCCGTCAGGATGACGACCAGAAACGTGATTACAGCGGCAAAAAGATCAGAGTGGGCATTATCGGCACGGGCTGGATCGCAGAAGCTCATATTGAGCAGTACAAAAAGTTCCCCGATGTGGAACTGGTGGCCATGGCGGACCTGATCCCCGGCAAGCCGCAGGCTTTCTGCGAGAAGATGGGTGTGGATTACAGCAATATCCATTTTTATCCCGATCATCAGAGCATGCTGGACAATGAACAGCTGGATGCCGTGAGCGTGTGCACCTATAATGCCACCCATGCTGAATGCACCATTGCCGCCCTGAAGGCGGGTGTGAACGTACTGCTGGAAAAACCCTTTACCGTGACGCTGGACGAGGCTGTGGCGGTGATGAAGGCGGAAAAGGAAAGCGGCAAGCTGCTGAGCCTGGGCTTCCAGCCCCGCATGGACCCCAACATGCAGCAGATCAAAAAGATCGTCGAAAGCGGCGTGCTGGGTGAGATCTATTACATTCAGACGGGCGGCGGCCGCAGACGCGGCATCCCCAACAGCACCTTTATTGAAAAGTCCACCGCCGGTGTGGGCGCTCTGGGCGATATCGGCTGCTACAGCCTGGACATGGTGCTCAATGCCATCGGTTATCCCAAGCCCCTGACGGTGACGGGCTATACCAGCAATTTCTTTGGCACCAACCCCGCCATTCAGTATGCGGATAAGAACCATACGGCGGAAGAGAACGCCGCCCGCTTCAGCGTGGATGATTTTGCGGCAGCTTTCATCCGTCTTGAAGGCGGCATCATCCTGGATTTCCGTATTGCCTGGGCAATGCACCTGGATACCTCCGGCGATACCATTATCATGGGCAAGAAGGGCTCCCTGCGCATTCCCTCCACCGAGTGCTGGAACGGCACGGTGGGCGGCCCCATGACGCTGTACAGCGATATTGCGGGCGTGCTTACGCAGACCGAGATCCCCATCATTCCCTGCGACCAGAGTTTGTTTGAGATGAAGGTGCGCTCCTTCCTGGATGCGGTGTACGACGGCGCCCCCGCGCCCGTGCCCTCCAGCCAGATTTTGTACAATCAGGCGATCATCGACGGCATCGTCAAATCCGCCGAGGCGGGATGCGAGATCAAGATCGAGATCCCCGAGATCTGACAATTTCCCTGGGACTTCCGGAAAAACCGGGAGTCCTTTTTTGATGGTTGGATGTTTCCTTTTTGATGCAATTGGTGTATAATGGTTGCAATCCGACCGAAATGTCGGTGTTGGCTGCGGTCAGTCCCTTGCGGGAACCGCGGCTCAAAAATGACAGGATATTGAACGGAGGATCGATATGAAATCCATTCCGAAACCCGAATTTCCCCGTCCGGAGCGGCAGCGTCATGACTGGCAGAATCTGAACGGCGAATGGGAATTTTGTCTTTTTTCCGAGGGAAACGAGAAAGCCGAGGCTGCGTTTGCTGCGGGTGAAAGAGATTATGACAGCCGCATTACGGTGCCGTTTAGCTGGGCGGCACCGCTTTCCGGGGTACAGAAGAATGAGCCCGGCATCGGCTGGTATCGCCGCGAAGCGGAGTTCGCTTTTGACGGCCGTGTGTTTTTGTGCTTCGGCGCGGTCGATTATGACACCCTTGTGCTGATCAACGGTGAGGAAGCCGGCAGGCACACCGGCGGCTATGATTATTTTGAACTGGATGTTACCTCCTTGTGGAAAAAAGGGCGCAACACGATCGAGGTGCGCGCCGAGGATTACCGCCGCGAGGATCAACTGTATGGCAAGCAGGGCTACGGCGAGATTCAGGGCATCTGGCAGACGGTATGGCTGGAAGCCCGCCCTGAGGCTTACATTGACGATTTTACCATTGTGACCGAACTGGACGGCACGGTGGATATCGGCGTGGAAGCCGATGCCCCCGACGGTGCCGTGGTGACGGCGGTGTTTGACGGTGTGAGTGCTTCGGCGCAGGTGCAAAGCGGCATGGCAACCATCCGCCTGCAGTTTGACGCTCCCCGCCTGTGGAGCCCCGAGGACCCGCAGCTTTATGACGGAACGCTGACATTGGAATGGGACGGCGCGAAAGATACCGTGTCGACTTATTTCGGCATCCGTCAGATTGGACAGGCGTGCTTCAAGGACAATGATTATCCTTGGATCACGCTGAACGGCAAGCCCGTGTTTTTAAACGGCACGCTTGATCAGGCCTTCAATCCGCAGGGATATTTCACTTATCCCGATGAGGATGAGATCATCCGCGAGGTGTGGCGTCTCAAGCGCATCGGTCTCAACATGGTGCGTATCCACATCAAGGCGGAGGAACCCCGCAAGCTGTACTGGATGGACCGCATGGGCATGCTGGTGATGGAGGATATTCCATGCTTCTGGGGAGAGCCAAACCGCAAGGCCAAGGAGGCTTATGAACGGGAATGGCCGCGTATCCTGCGCCGTGACCGCAACCATCCCTCCACCTTTGCGTGGGTGATGTTCAATGAATCGTGGGGACTTTTGCACAAGGAAAACGGAAAGAAAATCTATCGCCCCGAAACGCAGAAATGGGTGAAGGATGTGTACCGCCGTGCCAAGGCGATGGACCCCACCCGTCTGGTGGAGGATAACTCCGCCTGCCGTTATGACCATGTGGAAAGCGATCTGAACACATGGCACTTCTACATGAACGGCTATGAGCAGATCAAAGCACATCTGGACGAAGTGACCGAAAGCACGCATCCCGGCTCCGAATTCAACTACATCGGCGGCAACAAACAAAGCGGCGCCCCGCTGATGAACAGCGAGTGCGGCCTGGTGTGGGGTGTGGATCACTCCGCGGGCGACAGTGATATCGCCTGGCATTATCACTATATGATCAATGAATTCCGCCTGCGGAACAAGCTGTGCGGCTTTGTGTTTACCGAATTCCATGATGTGGTGAATGAGTTCAATGGCTATTATCGCATCGACGGCGAGGAAAAGGACTTTGGTTATGAGGATTACTGCCGCGGCATGACGTTGCGTGACCTGCATGCCGCCGATATGGTGCTGACCGATTGCCCGCCCATCCGCAACACCGCGGCGGGGGAAGAGGTGGAGATCCCGCTGTATATCTCCAGCTATTCGGACGAATTGCACCATGACTGCTGCAGTGTGCGCTGGGAGCTGTGGCATAACGGATTGGAAGGACGGGTGACGGACGGTGAGGGCACGCTGCCCATCGACCGCATCCGCTACGGCGTGAGCCTGATTGGTGTGCTCAATGTGACCATGCCCAGAGAGAATGCTGCCGAGGTGCTCTCCCTCTATCTGCAGAATGAAGAGGGCGAAGTGGTCAGCCGCAACTTTGTGACCTTCAATGTGCGTGCGGAACTGCCGGAGAACAGCATTGAAATTCCCGTAGGCGCCGGCAAGGCGGAGGGCTTCAGCAACGTTTGGCAGGCTATGGAGGGTGAAAAGCTGTGCCTTGGCGGCGAGGGGACGGTGTCGTACCGCGTATCCCTGCCCAAGGACCTGAATGCGAATGGCATGACGCTGTACATGGAGCTTTCCTCCAAGCGTGTATTGGCCAAGGACCGCATGATTCTTGGCAAAAAAGAGCAGGATCACGCCTTCATGCGCGGGTATCTGGTGGACCGGGGTGCCTTTGACAACTCCTATTGGATGACGGATGAATCGCGTCTTCCCTCCACCGTGGAGGTCTGGGTGGGTGAAGAAAAGATCTCTACCCTGCAATTGGAGAACGACTGGGCGGATGCCCGCGGCATGCTCAGCTGGAACCGTCAGAGCAAGGTGCGGCATCTGGACGAGGCCGGCTCCTACGGTGAGGAAAAGCGGGTGCGCATTCCCGGACGGCTGCTGCGGGATATTCAGCGCGAAGGTGAGCTGATGTTCTCGCTGCGGGTGAAGGGAAATGGTCTGGCACTGTATGGACGTGAGTGCGGACGCTATGCTCACGGTCTGCTGCTGGTAATGGAATAAAATATGCAAAGGGAGGCGGAAGCCACGGACCTGCAGGAACTGTATTTTATCGGCGGCGTTCCCTGCTGCGGCAAAACGACCGCGGCACAGGCATTGTGTGCCGGAACGGGCTTTTTGGCCTTCTCCTTTGACCGCAATATGGAGCGGTATACGCATATGGGCATGCTGGACGGCGATGAGCTGCTGCGCTCGGCGGCGCTGGGCGAAAGCGGCGGGGACCCGCTGGCAGACCCGCAGAAAAACTGTGATCTGTCGTTGGAACTGTACCGGCACATGTTTCCCTATGCCTTGAAAGAAGCGCGGGAGATGGGGAACAAGGTCATCGCGGAAGGCGCCGGCTTTTTGCCGGATGAGCTGCACAGGATCGGCATTGATAACAGTCACTGCGTGTTTCTGGTGCCTTCGGATGCTTTTCAACGTGACCGTTACCGCCAAAGGGAATGGGTGAAGCAGCTGCTGGAACATGTTTAGGAGCCGGAAAAGGTATTTGACCTGTGGATGCAGAAAAACGCCTTGCTGGCGGAGGAAATCCGCCGTCAGTGCGCACAGCATCACTACCGGTGCCTCACGACCGACGACTTTGCGACAAGAAGCAATACATTGACGGAGATCAAACTGATCTTCGGATGGAGGAGATAAAAATGAGCAAAATATCGGCATCCATGATGTGCGCGCATCTGGATTCCCTGACGGAAACGCTGAAGCTTTTTGAAGAGGAAAACATTGAATATCTGCATTTGGACATTATGGACGGGCATTTTGTGCCCAACCTGATGCTGGGCACCGATTATGTCAGCCAGATGCGGGAGATGAGCCGGATTCCGCTGGACATCCACCTGATGATCACCGAACCCGAGAAGAAACTGCAGTGGTTTACCCCGCAGCCCGGTGATATCTTCAGCGTGCATTATGAAAGCACACAGCATTTTGCCGAGGCACTGAAAATGGTGCGTGACGCAGGCGCAAAAGCCTTTGCCGCCATCAATCCGCCCACGCCTGTCAGCGTGCTGGAGCCTGTGATCGATCTGCTGGACGGCGTACTGGTGATGACGGTCAACCCCGGCTTTGCGGGGCAGAAGGCTGTGCCCGAGACCATTGAAAAGATTGCTGTGACGAGGGCTTTTCTGGCATCGCACGGCAAGGGCGACCTGCCCATTGAGGTGGACGGCAACTGCAGCATGACCATGTCGCCCCTGATGCGGCAGAAGGGTGCCGATATTTTTGTGACCGGTACCTCGGGCGTGTTTACCAAAGCGATGCCCATGCGGGAGGCGATTCACCGCTATCGGGAGTGCATTGAATAATTCAACAGGATATGCCAAAAACGTCGGGAAGTCCCGGCGTTTTTTGTATGCGCGGACAGCGGACAGAAAACAGATATTCAGATAAATATTTGAACAACATTCTTAAAATGTTCACTCGATTTTAAGGTATAACTAAGGTTTGTACGGTATTATTTATTGGGTTCTTGTGACAAAAGAGGTAATGAAAGGAGCTTTATCCATGGAAACAGCCGGAAGCAATTTCCAGACTGAGGAAGCAAAAACAAAGAAAAAAGGCAAAAGAAAGCCCCGGCATATTTTCAGAAAGATCATTCTGACGCTGCTGATGCTGGCGATTCTCAGCGGGGTGGGATTATACCTTTACAATTCCCTGCGGGCGCAGTACACCGTCACCTATCAGGCCTATACGGCCTCAGTGGGCACCATTTCCAACGCACTGTCTTTTAACGGCACCCTGCAGGCTGTTCACAATGCCAGCTACACCGCCAACAACAAGGGAACGGTGCGTACGATTTATGCGCAGGCAGGTGACCAGGTGAAGGCTGGTGACAAGCTGCTGCGTCTGTCCAACGGTCAGGTGGTCGAAGCCGAATTTGACGGTGAAGTCAATGTGATGAACTTTGCCGAGGGCGACACGGTTGCAGCCGGCGATACGCTGTGCCAGGTGGTGGACTTTGTTCACATGAAGACGAGCATCCGTGTGGATGAATATGACATCAATGATGTGCATGTGGGAGATGCCGTGCGTGTGATCACCACCGCCAGCGAAAAGACCTTCAACACCACCATTGCCGCCATCAACCACACCTCCAGCTCCACCGGCAATGTGGCTTACTATACTGCGACCGCCTATGTGGATGTGGACAACGGCGTGTATCCGGGCATGCAGGTGACTGTGACGCTGCCGCAGGCGGAAGCCGTCGATGTGGTGGTGCTTCGCATGGACGCCATCAGCTTTGATGAAAAGAACAGTGCATTTGTGTATACCCGGGATGAGAACGGAGAAATGCAGAAGACCTACATCACCACGGGTGTGAGCAATGGCAGCTATACCGAAATCAAGTCCGGACTCAAAAGCGGCGATACTGTCTATGCTGAGGTGAAAACGGCAACAGGCAACGGCATTGCCAGCATGATGAGCGGCCTGTTCGGACAGACACGGTATGTGGGCGGCGGAAACAGCGGCTCGAGCAACCGCAATAATTACAGTGGTGGCAAGCGATGAGCGAAACAGTTTACGGCACACCGTTTTTCAGGATGAGCCGCATCAACAAGTTTTATCAGATGGGGGATGAACAGGCTCATATCCTGAAGGACATCAGCCTGACCATTGAAAGGGGCGAGTTCCTGTCCGTGCTGGGACCGTCTGGCAGCGGCAAATCCACGCTGATGAACATCATCGGCTGTCTGGATGTGCCTACCTCCGGCGAATACATCCTGAATGGAGAAGAGACGAACGGGCTTTCCGAGAAAGAGCTGGCGGGCATTCGTTCCCGGGAGATTGGCTTTATCTTTCAGAATCATCAGCTGCTGCCGCGGCTGACAGCACTGAAAAACGTCGAATTGCCCCTGATCTATGCAGGGGTTCCCGGACGGGAGCGCAGAAGACGTGCCAGGGAAATGCTCATCCGCGTAGGGCTGGAAGATCGCATGAATCATTATCCCAACCAGCTTTCCGGCGGTCAGTGCCAGCGTGTGGCCATCGCCAGAGCCCTGGTGGGCGGTCCCTCCATCCTGCTGGCGGATGAACCCACCGGCGCGCTGGATCAGAAAACGGGCCGCCAGGTGATGGAATTATTCCGGGAACTGAACGATGAGGGACGCACCATCGTGATGATCACGCACGACCTCAAGATTGCGCAGAACGCCCGGCGTGTGGTGCACATTATTGACGGCGAGCTGACGGAGGGAGGCGATGCGACCGATGTTTAAGGGCGTTGCATCCTTCTTCATGATGCTGGGGGAGTGCCTGGCCATGTCCGTGCGCAACATCCTCAGCAACAAAGTGCGCAGCCTGCTCACCATTCTGGGCATTCTGATCGGTGTCACCGCAGTCATTGCTCTGATCACCACGGTGAATGGCTTCAGCGGGTCACTGACCTCCAGCTTTTCCGGCATGGGTGCCGGCACCCTGACGCTGAGCATTACGGGCAATGAACTGAAAACCGGCCTGAACGCGGCCGACATGGCGGAACTGACGGCATTGGACGAGGTGGACGGCGTGGTTCCCTCGGTGTCGCTGCGTGCCCGCATCTCCCGCAGTGGAAAATACAAAACCAATGTGACCGTTGCAGGCAGAAACGACTATTATTTTCGACAGAACACCGATGCTGTGGAGCGGGGCCGCCTGCTGAACAAGATTGATGACGAAAACAGCACCTTTGTGTGCCTCATCAGTACCGGCTTGATGGAAGAACTGTTTTACGGTGTGGATCCCGTTGACCAGACCCTGTACATCGACGGCGTACCCTTTACGGTGGTAGGCATCCTGAACAGTGAATCCAACGGCAGCGTGACCGAAATGTTTACCAGCAAACCCGACGCGGTGATTCCGTATTCCACGGCAATGAAGCTGAAAAGCGAAAACGAGGTCACCTCCCTGACGGTCTATCTGGCAGAAAATGTGACCTCGGAAGCGGCCACCCCGGTGCTGGAAAACACACTGGACGCGCTGTTCAGCTATGAGGCGGATACGTACACCATCACCAATATGTCTGTGATCGAGGACGTGATGGATACCATGCTTTCCATGGTGTCCACGCTGCTGAGCGGCATTGCCAGTATTGCCCTGATCGTCGGCGGTATCGGCATCATGAACATGATGCTGACCACAGTGACCGAGCGCACTACTTAGATCGGTCTGAAAAAAGCCATCGGCGCGATTCCGTGGCATATTCAGATCCAGTTTCTGGCGGAAAGCTTTCTGCTCAGCCTGATCGGCGGCATTCTCGGTGTGATCCTGGGTCTGCTGCTGAGCATGGTCATGTGCCATATGATGGGCGCGACCTTTGCCATCTCCTATGAAGCCATTGCGCTGGGCGTGGGTTTCTCAGCGGCAGTGGGCATCATTTTCGGTTGGGCTCCGGCCAGAAAGGCCAGCAAGCTGAACCCGATCGATGCTTTGCGTTCGGTATAATCCGGATAAATCAATCAGAAAAGAGGTACGAAATATGAAAACCGGACCGATGAAGAAGATTTGCTCTGTCCTGATGGCGGGCATGCTTTGCATCACCGCTGCCGGCGCCCTGGCTGATAACGCCGCCGTGGAGGTGAACGGCTCTGTCATCAACATTGCCGAAATGCCTGTTACAACCTCCTATACCGGTACCATCGCCGCCCTGAACGTGCGCGAGGGCAGCTATGTAAACGAGGGCGACATCCTTGCTGCCCTGAAGACCACCAAGGTGTATGCTGCGGAAAACGGCATTGTCCATCTGTTTGGCGATGTCGGTGACAGCACCGAAATGGTGACCGCCCACTATGGTGCCGTGGCGTATATTGAGCCCGAAATCGTCTTTACCATTTCCGCCTCCACGCGCTATTCCTATGAGGATGAATCCTGCCGGGTGATCCATCCCGGTGAGAAGGTCTACCTGCGTGCCTACAACAACCGCAACCATTACGGTATCGGCGTGGTGACGCAGGTCAGCGGCACCACCTTTGTGGTGGATGTGCTGGAAGGTATTTTTGAAGGCGATGAGAGCGTGTCCGTGTACCGCGACCGGGATTATTCCAACACACAGCGCATCGGACGCGGCAACACCGCCCGCACGGAATACAGCGCTTATGAGGGCAGCGGC
>JAKSQG010000062.1 GCA_024404275.1 Clostridia bacterium
CTGGTGTTTGCCATCAACGGCGACTTTTTTGAGGACCGCTACCGCGAAGGCACCAAGATCGGCTGCATTATCAAAAACGGTGTGGTCATCAACCGCTATGCGCAATAGCTGGATAACCTGCCCACGTTGGATGTACTGGCGCTGTTTGAGGACGGCACCATGAAGTGCTTCAGGGCGCGCAGCAACAGCGCGGATAAATACCTGGCCATGGGCGTGCGCGATACCATCTGCTTCGGTCCCATTCTGGTGTCCGAGGGCAGCATCAATATGAAGCAGCTGGAGGATTACGGCCGCTCCCGCGAGCCGCGTACCGCGCTTGGCATGGTGGAAAACGGACATTATGTGGCCATCGTCTGCGAGGGACGCTCGGAGGAGAGCGATGGTCTGCGCCTGAGTGAGCTGGCGCCCCTGATGCTGGCAGAGGGCTGCGTGGAAGCGCTCAATCTGGACGGCGGACAGACTTCGGTGCTCAGCTTTATGGGCGAGAAGCTCAACGCCACGGGCACCTTCCACAACAGCTCCAGCCCGCGCCGTGTGACGGACATTGTGGGCATCGGCGTCAGCAATCTGGTTTCTGCCGAGTAAACAAATGAGGAGAAAATGGCAAGATGAAAAAAGTGCTGATCGCGCTGCTGCTGCTGCTGTCTGTGTGCGGCGGCGCGCTGGCGGATCTGCCGGAGAGAGCCAATGAACCCTGCGCTCGCCCCGAAGTGGAAAAGCTGGGGGAGAATGGTTTCCTGACCGAACCGGATGAGTTTGTGTTCATCGATGAGGCGGCGGGGCTGTGGTACTATGTCAGCGATGAGCTGCGGGTGGAGATCGACCGGTATTCGGCCTCCGACCGCAAGCTGATCTGGTATGTGGCGCATCTGTATCAGAAAACGCCCACGGGGCTGCGCACCGCGTTATCCAATGAAAGAAAGCCCTATGACGACCGCATGTGGGTGTATGACCTGGCGAAAAGGGAAAAGATGGTCTTTGCCACCAACGGCGACTACTTTGCCACACGGCTGGATGAATCCGCCGGGGTGGGCATCGTCATCCGGCACGGACGGGTCATCAGCTCCAAGGGAAAGGCGAGCAGCAAGATCCCCACGCGTGAGATCATTGCCATGTATGAGGACGGCAGCATGAAGTGCTATGGCGCCAACGAATACAAGGCGTCCACGCTTGCGGAATCCGGCGTGCGCGATACGCTGTGCTTTGGCCCCATTCTGGTACGGGATGGGCAGGTGGAGACCAAGCGTCTGGATGGAATGGGCTCCTCCCGCGAGCCCCGATGTGCCATCGGCATGGTGGAGCCCGGGCATTATGTGGCCATCCTGACAGAAGGGCGCACGGATACCTCGATCGGCGCGCGTCTTTTGACGCTGGGTGATATGATGGCGGCGGAGGGCTGCGTGGAAGCGCTCAACCTGGACGGCGGACAATCGGCGGTCATGTGCTTCATGGGCAAAATGATCAACACCGCCGGAAAGACCTCCTCCAGTACCCACAGCCGCAAGATGACCGACATTGTCGGCATCGGCTACAGTGAATTGATAGGAAAAGAACAATGATGAAAAGACTTTTGCTCTGCTGCGTACTGCTGCTGCTCTTCGTTCTTCCCGCCAGTGCCGAAACGGCGGCGGACCGTACGGCTTCCTGCACCTTTACGCTTGGCAAGACCAAGCTGACCAGCAAGGAAGCCGGCAAATTGAAGGACAAAAACTATTCTACCCATTATGATATTGCCAAGCGCAAGACGCTGACCATCGAAAGCGATAAAACGCTGGGCGCCATGTACCTGCAGATCTTTGACAGGGTGCGTGTGATGACCATTGAGGTCAAGGTGAACGGCGAATGGCAGGCGTACTGCGAGAATCCGCAGCACCTGAGCGACTGGTATGCCTTCCCCGACAACACCACGGGCGTGCGCATCTACAACGGCGATAAGGAAGAAAAGCTTCAGCTGGCGGAGGTCACCCTGTACGGACCCGGTGAAAAGCCGGCCAACGTGCCGCAGTGGGTCGACCTGGAAAAAGCCGACCTGATGCTGCTGGTGGCGCATCCCGATGATGACCTGCTGTGGTTTGGCGGTCTGATGCCCACCTACGCGGGCGAGAGAGGCTATAAGGTGCAGGTGGCGTTCCTGGTGCCCACGGGCGGTCTGCGCAAGCTGGAGATGATGGATGCCCTGTGGACCTGCGGCGTGACGGCGTATCCCGCGCTGCTCAACATGGGCGACCGCCGCGGCAAGACATTGCAGGAGCAGTACTCCCTGTGGGGACAGAAGACCGTGACCACCAAGATCGTGGAGGTCATCCGCCGCTTCAAGCCCGATGTGCTGGTCACGCACGGTCTGGGCGGCGAGTACGGTCACGCGGCGCATAAGGCGGTCTCCGATACGGTGACGCGTGCCGTGGGCTATGCCGCGGACAGTACCAACCGTCCCGCGTCGGTGGAAAAATACGGCATCTGGCAGGTCAAAAAGGTCTACATGCATGAGTACAGCAAAAATCAGATCGTGATGGACTGGCACGTGCCGCTGGAAGCCTTTGGCGGAAAGGACGGTCTGGCGGTGGCACAGGAAGCCATGCTTTGCCACGCCAGTCAGGTCAAGGGCGGCTGGATGGTGGAAGACCACGGCAAGCATGACAACACCATCTTCGGTCTGTACTTTACCACGGTGGGCGAGGACATCGAAAAGAACGACTTTATGGAAAACATCGTCCCGGAGGACGCTGCGCCGTAATGATCAAAAGGGAGCCTGAAGGAAGGCTCCCTTTTTGTTGGACGGTTTTATGAACACTTCTTTTCCGGTTGCTATTTGAAATTTTTTCCGGGAGAGTGTATAATAATAAAAAAACCCCGAAAAAAGGAGGTGCACGATGGAACCCCGTATCAGAACAGCCCTGCTGAACGACTCTTTTCCGCCGCAGATCGACGGCGTCGCCAACGCGGTGATCAATTATGCCTCGCTGCTGCATGGACGCGGGGACGATGTGATGGTGATCACCCCGGCGTATCCCGGTGTGGAGGACCATTATGATTACGAAGTGCTGCGCTATTCCAGTGTGGACACCACCAAGATCATCGGCTATCGTGCAGGCTATCCTTTTTCGGCTTCCGCGGTGCAGCGTGTGGTGGATTTTGCCCCCGACATCCTGCACACGCATTGTCCGGTCTCTTCGCTGCTGATGGCCCGTGTGGTGCGGTAGCGCACCGGCGCGCCCATTGTGTTTACCTATCATACCAAGTTTGATATCGACATCCGCACCGCCATCAAGAGCAAGGCACTGCAGGACAGCCTGATCCGTGCCATTCTGTGGAACATTGAAGGCGCCGATGAGGTGTGGACGGTCAGCCGCGGCGCGGGGGAAAACCTGGAATCCATCGGGTATCGCGGCAAATGGCGCGTGATGGATAACGGCGTTGATTTTGCCCGCGGTCATGCCAGCATGGAAAAACAGAATGAAATCAGCCGTCTGCACAACCTGACCGATCACGCACCGGTGTTCTTATTCACGGGTCGTCTGCGCTGGTACAAGGGCATCCGCATCATTCTGGAAGGTCTGGCCAAGGCCAAAGCCCGCGGAGCCAAGTTCCACATGCTGTTTGTGGGTGACGGCAGCGACAGGGGAGAGATCGAGGAACTGACGCACAAGCTGGGTCTGACCGATCAGTGTGTGTTTGTGGGATCGATTCAGGACCGTGAACTGCTGCGTGCTTATTACAGCCGTGCCGATCTGTTTTTGTTCCCCTCGACCTTTGATACCAATGGCATCGTGGTGCGTGAGGCAGCCGCCTGTGGACTCGGCGCTGTGTTGGTCAAGGGCAGCTGTGCCGCCGAGGGCATTACCGACGGACAGAACGGCATCCTTATTGGTGAAAACGCCGACAGTTTGTGCGCGGCGGTGCTGTTTGCCTGCTCGCATCCCAATGAGGTGCGTCAGGTCGGCCTGCACGCGGAAAGAGAGATCTATCTTTCCTGGGAGGACTCGGTGCTGCGCGCCCGTGCCCGTTATGCCGAACTGCTGGAGGAGCGCAAAGCCAACCCGCCCGAAAAGCGGCATGACGCTTTCCCGTTCCTTTCCGATATCGTGGAAGGCGCGGGTCGCCTGCAGCGGTGGCATCGGCTGCTCAATGCCAAGCTGAAGTGACAGATACATAAAACAAGCCCGTGGAGACGCCGGTCCCCCCGGGCTTTTCTGTGTTTGGTTGATGAAGCGCAAAACAAAAATCCTTGAGAAAATCTCAAGGATTTGTGGCGGAGAAGGAGAGATTTGAACTCTCGCTGCCGTTATCCAGCACTACTCCCTTAGCAGGGGAGCCCCTTCGGCCTCTTGGGTACTTCTCCATCGGTCGGTGATTGGCAAAACTGGCGGAGAGAGAGGGATTCGAACCCCCGGTGCCTTTCGACATCACCAGTTTTCAAGACTGGCGCCTTAAACCGCTCGGCCATCTCTCCGTACCGGCTCGATAGCCTGTCTGCCAATGTACTGATAAAGTATAGCAGTTTTTTTCCCTGTTGTCAATGCCCGTTTGCTAATTTCTTTTCAGGCGCGGGGGAGGGTAAAACACGGCTTTTTTTTCGTAAAACGCCCATAATGATTGACATAATACCGGGTTTTATCCTATAATAATTGATTGTGGCAACGCCACAGGAAGGAGGGCACTTATGCTCGCAGAGGAAGTAGCCCGCAGAAGAACATTTGCTATTATCTCCCATCCCGACGCCGGCAAAACCACTTTGACCGAGAAATTGCTGCTGTACGGCGGCGCCATCCGCCAGGCCGGTTCCGTCAAGGCCCGCAAGGCAGAGCGCCACGCGACCAGCGACTGGATGGAGATCGAAAAGCAGCGTGGTATCTCCGTTACCTCCAGTGCCATGCAGTTCTCCTTCAACGGTTTTGATATCAATATTCTGGATACCCCCGGCCATCAGGACTTTTCGGAGGATACCTACCGCGTGCTGGTGGCGGCCGACAGCGCCGTGATGCTGATCGATGCTGCCAAGGGCGTGGAGGAACAGACCATCAAGCTGTTCAAGGTGTGCCGTATGCGCGGCATTCCGATCTTTACGTTTGTCAACAAGATGGACCGTGCCGCCAAGGACCCCTTCGCCCTGATGGACGAGCTGGAAAATGTGCTGGGCATCCATGCCTGCCCCATCAACTGGCCCATCGGCACCGATGGTGATTTCCAGGGCGTGTATCACCGTGATACCCGCATGATCGAATTGTATTCCGGCGGCGATCACGGCAAGAACAAGGCGCAAAAGACCGATGTTTCTTTGGACGATCCCGAGCTGGGGACGCTGCTTGAAAAGCACTACATCAACCGACTGAACGATGAGATCGAGCTGCTGGACGAAGCCGGCGACGGATTTGATCTGGAGGCGGTGCGTGAGGGCAAGCTGACCCCCATGTTCTTTGGCAGCGCTGTCACCAACTTCGGTGTGGAGCCTTTCCTGGAGCGCTTCCTTTCCTACACCACGCCGCCCCTGCCCCGTGAGAGCAGCGAAGGCTGGGTGCAGCCGGATGACGAGCGTTTCAGCGGCTTCATCTTCAAGATTCAGGCCAACATGAACCCCGCCCACCGCGACCGACTGGCCTTCCTGCGCATCGTCAGCGGTCAGTTCACCAAGGGCATGACGGTGTGGCATTCCGGTACCGGCAAAGAGATTCAGGTCAAGCAGCCGCAGCAGTTTATGGCGGATGAGCGCGAAGGCATCGAGACCGCCTGGCCCGGCGACATCATCGGTCTGTTTGACCCCGGCATTTATCATCTGGGCGACACGCTGTGCGTGGGCCGCAAGATCCGCTTCCAGAAGATCCCCGTATTCGCGCCCGAGCATTTTGCCCGCGTGCGTCCGCTGGATTCGATGAAGCGCAAGCAGTTTGTCAAGGGCATCATGCAGCTGAGCGAGGAAGGCGCGATCCAGACCTTCCGCCGTACCGAGACCGGCATTGAGGATTTCCTCGTCGGCGTGGTCGGCGTGCTGCAGTTTGATGTACTGACCTATCGCCTCAAGAGCGAGTACGGTGTTGATCTGGTGCTGGAGCAGCTGCCCTTCCGCTATGTGCGCTGGGTGACCGCTACCGAGATTCCCGTGCCCGACCTGAAGCTGACCAGCACCTCCGGCCGTGCTTTTGACTCGGAGGAGCGGGATGTGCTGCTGTTTGAAAACGAGTGGAGCATCCGTCTGGCGCAGGAAAACAACAAGGGCCTGGAGCTGGCCGAGCTGGCTCCCCGCGAGATCTACTGATAGAAAGTGTGAAACTGCATGATTCGTTCTGATATCCGCAACATTGCCATTATCGCCCACGTTGACCACGGCAAGACCTCTCTGGTCAACGAAATGCTCAAGCAGGGCGGCGTTTTCCGTGCCAATCAGGAGGTGGCCGACCGCGTGATGGACTCCAACGATCTGGAGCGTGAACGCGGCATCACCATCCTGTCCAAGAACACGGCGGTGCATTACGGCGATGTCAAGATCAACATTGTCGATACTCCCGGCCACGCCGACTTTGGCGGCGAGGTGGAGCGCGTGCTCAAGATGGTGGATGGCGTGCTGCTGCTGGTGGACAGCTTTGAAGGTCCCATGCCGCAGACCCGTTTTGTGCTGTCCAAGGCGCTGGCGCTCAATCTGCCTGTGCTGATCTGCATCAACAAGATCGACCGCCCCGATGCCCGCTGCGGCGAGGTGGTGGACGAGATCCTCGACCTGCTGATCGACCTGAACGCCGATCCCGAAACGCTGGAACGCCCCATCCTGTATGCTTCCGCCCGCAAGGGTACCTGCACGCTGGATCTGGAGCAGCCCGGCACCGACCTGCGCCCGCTGTTTGAGGCTATCCTCAAGTACATTCCCGCCCCCGAAGGCGAGATCGACGGCCCTGCGCAGGTGCTGATCTCCACCATTGACTACAGCGAATACGTGGGCCGTATCGGCATTGGCCGTATCAGCCGCGGCAGCCTGAAAGCCGGTCAGATGGTGGTGCGCTGCAACTATCTGGATGACAAGGTGACGCCTCCGTGGCGCCTGACCGAGCTGAGCTCCTTTGACGGCCTCAAGCGCATTGCGACCGAACAGATGTCCATGGGCGATATCGTGGCGCTGACCGGTCTGCAGGATATCAGCATCGGCGATACCGTGTGCCAGCCCGATGCGGTGGAGCCCCTGCCCTTTGTGACCATCAGTGAGCCCACGGTGACCATGACTTTCTCGGTCAACGATTCGCCCTTTGCCGGCCGTGAAGGCCAGTTTGTGACGAGCCGTCACCTGCGTGCCCGCCTGTACCGTGAGCTGCAGACCGATATGTCCCTGCGCGTCAAGGACGGCGAGACCCCCGATTGCTTTGAGGTGTGCGGACGCGGTGAGCTGCATCTGTCCATCCTGATCGAGACCATGCGCCGTCAGGGCTATGAGTTCCAGGTGTCCAAGCCCGAGGTCATCTACAAGGAGATCGACGGCGTATCCTGCGAGCCCATTGAGCGCATGGTGGCGGATGTGCCTTCCGCTTATGCCGGCGCTGTCATCGAAAAGATCGGCCGCCGCCGCGGTACGCTGGAAAGCATGGAAGGCACCGACCGTGTGCGTCTGGAGTTCCTGGTGCCCAGCCGCGGACTGTTTGGCTACCGCAGTGAATTTTTGACTGATACCCGCGGCGAAGGCGTGATGAGCTCTGTGTTTGAAAAGTATGAGCCCTTCCGCGGCGATATTCCGCACCGCGCTGTGGGTGCCCTCATCGTGCACGAAACGGGTGAGACCACGACCTACGGTCTGTTCTACGCGCAGGAGCGCGGCACGCTGTTCATGGGCAATCAGGTGCCCGTGTACGCCGGTCAGATCTGCGGCGCAAGCAGCCGCCCCGGTGACATCCCCGTCAACGTGTGCCGCAAGAAGCACGTCAACAACATCCGCAACAGCTCCGCCGCCGAAGACAGCATGCGCCTGGTCAGCGTGCATCCGCTGACGCTGGAGGAGTGCCTGGAGTTTATCGACAGCGATGAGCTGCTGGAGATCACGCCCAAGACCCTGCGCATGCGCAAGCGTGTGCTGAGCCATGAGCAGCGCATGAAGAACGCTGCCCGCGGCATCAAGTGCTGACGCCGCTGCTTTGCGCCGTTGGAATAGCGGTCTTTTTGCCGCTGTTTATGCGCCTGAAAAGAAAGGCAAATGTGCCGACGGCTGCTGTGCTGACCGCCAAATGCGGCGGCACGGCGATGGCGGCACTGCTGGCGCTGCAGGGCGCACTGCGGCTGAACACTGCGGGGGCATGGCTGATGTTTGCCGCCGTCACGGTGTGCGTTATCGCCGACGGTGTGCTGCATGTGCGGTTCATCCCGGGCGGCATCCTGTTTGCCTTGGGGCATGTGCTGTATATGGTGTCCTTCTGTCTGCGGGGATTGCCGGGCTGGCAGAGCGCTGTGCTGTTTGCACTGCTTGCCGCGGCCGCGATGGCGTTTATCCGCGCACAGAGTACAAAGCCGCAGCCCTTTGTTGTGCCCTACGCGCTGGTGCTGTGCCTGATGACCGCCATGGCTTTTTCAAGAGGTCCCCTCTGCTTTGCCGGGGCGTTGCTGTTTGCTTTTTCGGACAGCATGCTTCTGTGGCGCATGGAAGGGCATCCCGGCGAAGCCTCTGACTGGATCGCCATGGGCAGCTATTACGCCGGGCAGTATCTGCTGGCACTGTCGCTGCTCGGGTGAAAAAGAGGCAAAAAAGGCTTGCCAAGGAACCACTTTGTGTGGTATAATTACCCTTGCGTAAACGGATGGTCCGCTTTCGGACAGCAACGGCCTGTACCTGGCCGGTCCGGAATGAACATCTATGAGGGAAGGAGGAACTATTAAAATGAGCGAAATTATCAAGAGCATTGAAAATGCGCAGCTTCGTACCGATCGTCCCGCATTCAACGTTGGCGACACTGTGCGTGTGCAGGTCAAGGTTGTTGAAGGTACCCGCGAGCGTCTGCAGGCGTTCGAAGGTGTTGTGATTGCCAAGCGCAATGGCTCCTGCCGTGAGACCTTTACGGTCCGCCGCGTGAGCTACGGCATCGGCGTGGAACGTACGTTCCCGCTGCATAGCCCCCGTGTGGACAGCATCACTGTTGTCCGTAAGGGCAAGGTGCGCCGCGCCAAGCTGTATTATCTGCGTGGTCTGCAGGGCAAGGCTGCCAAGATCAAGGACATCACCCGCGAATAATCAAAGGTCGTCCTTTCAGAGGAAGAGGAGCAATCCTTTTCCTCTTTT
>JAKSQG010000063.1 GCA_024404275.1 Clostridia bacterium
CTCGGCATCGGTGGTCAGGTCGTTCTTTTCGCTCTCGTCGCAGGTGTAGCCGTAGCGCTCTTCCAGCTCCTTGTACACATCCGCCAGCTTCATCTCGGGGAAGGGCAGGGTGGGCACAACGACCTCCAGACCAAACTGTTCCTTGATCTGGGCACCGTACTTTTTCTGCACGCGCTCCAGCGCGGCGGTAAGCAGTTCGGCTTCGATGGCCATCACATCACGGAAGGAGGTGATGTAGCTCATCTCCAGGTCAAAGCCGGTGAACTCGGTAGCATGCTTGTTGGTGAAGCTCTTTTCGGCGCGGAAGACAGGACCCACCTCAAAGATGCGGTCAAAGCCGGCAGCCATGGCCATCTGCTTGTAGAACTGGGGGCTCTGGCTCAGGTAAGCCTTGCGGTCAAAGTACTTGAGCTCAAACACCTCGCTGCCGGATTCGCTGGCGGCACCGATCAGCTTGGGGGTGTGGATCTCCATAAAGTTTCTTTCCAGCAGGAACTCGCGCATGGCGGCGACCAGCTCGGTCTGCGCCTTGAAGATCAGCGTGTTGCGGTCGCTGCGCAGATCGATCCAGCGGTAATCCAGACGGGAATCGATGGCGGCATCCTTGCTGATGGGCAGGGGTTCGGCGATGGATTCCACCGTCATGGCATCGGGCAGCATCTCACGGCCGCCCATCTTGACGAAGCTGTTTTCGACCACTTCGCCTTCCACGGTGATAACGGATTCCACCGTCAGGGTATCCACCTTGGCAGCGATGTCGGGGTACTTTTCCTTTTCAATGGTCAGCTGAATGCGGCCGGTATAGTCGCGCAGCACCAGGAAAGCCATGGTACGCTTGTTGCGGATGTTTTCCACAAAGCCCTGCAGCTTATTGCGCTCGCCCGCTTTGGCGTTGGCGATCAGACTTCTTTCCATGTTTGCTCTGCTCCTTTTATTTGTTCACAATTTCCGCGATGGCCGCGGCGGCATTCTCCGCGGGCACCTCGGTTTCTTCACGGGTGTTCATATTACGCAGCTTGATGACGCCGCGTTCCAGCTCTTCACCGCCCACCAGCGCAATGTACTTGGCGCTGAGCTTATCGGCATACTTGAACTGGGCTTTGAGCGAACGGGCACACAGGTCGCTTTCGGCGCGGATGCCCTCATCACGCAGCTGCTGGCACAAAAGATACGCCTTTTCGTTATCGGCAGCGGTGATGTTGGCCACATACACGCGGCACAGCTCGGGCGCTTCCATGGTCACGCCCTGATTGGACATTTCCAGCAGGATGCGCTCGGTGCCGATGCCAAAGCCCGCCGCGGGCGTCGCGGGGCCGCCCAGCTGCTCCACCAGACCGTCATAGCGTCCGCCGCCGCACAGCGCCAGACCCTCACGACCGCGGGTGACCATGATCTCAAACACCGTCTTGGTGTAGTAATCCAGACCGCGCACGATGTGCGGGTTGACGGTGAAGGGAATGCCGCGGGCGGTCAGCATGCTCTTGAGCGTTTCAAAGTGGTCATGGCACTCGTCGCACAGCATATCCAGAATGGTGGGGGCGTCCTTGACCAGCTGCTTGCAGCCCTCTTCCTTGCAGTCGAGGATGCGCAGGGGATTGCGGTCAAAGCGTTCACGGCAGGTCTCGCACAGCTGGTCCAGCCGTCCGCCCAGATATTCCTTCAGGGCAGCGTGATACTTGGGGCGGCACTCGGGGCAGCCGATGGAGTTGATGGACACGGACAGACCCTTGAGCCCCAGCTCGCCCAGAATGCCCAGCAGCGTGCTGATGAGCTCCGCCTCCACAGACGGAGACTTGCCGCCAAAGCACTCCATGCCAAACTGATGATGCTCACGATAACGGCCGCTCTGCGGCTTTTCATAGCGGAAAACGGGGTTGTTGAGGTAGTACATCTTGCAGGGCAGCGCGTCGGCAAACAGCTTGCCCTCCACAAAGGCGCGCACAGCACCCGCCGTGCCTTCGGGCTTGAGCGTAATGCTGCGGTCGCCCTTATCCTTGAAGGTGTACATTTCCTTCTGCACGATATCGGTGGTGTCGCCCACGCCGCGCAAAAACAGCTCGGTGTGCTCAAAAACAGGCGTTCTTACCTCGCGGTAACCGGACAGTGCCGCCCGGCGGCGCATAACAGCTTCGATCTTTTGCCACAGGTGTGCCTCACTCGGCAGCATATCCTTGGTGCCCTTGGGCGCTTGTGTCAGCATATCATCCCTCCTGAATAAAAAAGTCCCATGCAGATGCATGGGACGAAAAAACATTTTCGCGGTGCCACCCAGCTTGCGCCGAGTATGCACGGCGCCGCTTTCTCCTTAACGCGGAAAACGCCCTGAAACAGGGAGGCTCCGGGTCGTCAATCCATCACAGCCGCTTCAATTATATGCGTGCAAAAGACCTTTGTCAAGCATCAGCCTGCTTGGACAGATACTCGTCAATGGCTTTGGCGGCCGTTTTGCCGGCGCCCATAGCGAGGATCACGGTAGCGGCACCCGTCACAGCATCGCCGCCGGCGTACACGCCCTCGCGGGAGGTGGCGCCCGTTTCTTCGTTGACGATGATGCCGCCCCAGCGCTGGGTCTCAAGACCTTTGGTGGTGTCGCGGATGAGCGGGTTGGGCGAGGTGCCCAGCGCCATGATGACGGTATCCGCCTCCACAATAAACTCGCTGCCGGGAACTTCCACCGGACGGCGGCGGCCCTTTTCATCGGGCTCACCCAGCTCCATGCGCAGGCATTCGACGGCGGTCACGCAGCCGTTCTTCGGGTCACGGGGATCATCGGGGTTCTGGTAGCCCAGAATGCGGGTGGGGTTGGTCAGCAGGTTAAAGACGATGCCTTCCTCCTGCGCATGCTCCACTTCCTCACGGCGGGCAGGCAGCTCTTCCATGGAACGGCGGTACACAATGGTCACCTCCGCACCCAGACGCAGCGCCGTACGGGCAGCATCCATAGCCACATTGCCGCCGCCCACAACGATCACCTTGCCGCCCTTCATGATGGGCGTGTCGCTGTCCTCGCGGTAAGCCTTCATCAGGTTGGAGCGGGTCAGGAATTCGTTGGCGGAATACACACCCTTCAGACCCTCGCCCTCAATGCCCATGAACTTGGGCAGACCGGCGCCGGAGCCGATGAAGACGGCCTCGTAGCCTTCCTCAAACAGCTCATCCACGGTCAGCGTTTTGCCGATGACCACGTTGGTCTCGACTTCAACGCCCAACGCCTTGAGCGTTTCCACCTCGCGGGAAACGATGGTCTTGGGCAGACGGAACTCGGGAATGCCGTATACCAGCACGCCGCCTGCGGTATGCAGCGCTTCAAACACGGTGACGGCGTAGCCCTTGCGCGCCAGGTCGCCGGCGCAGGTCAGACCGGAAGGACCGGAGCCCACCACCGCCACGCGGTGACCGTTCGCCGCCGCCTTTTCGGGCGCAGCAGCGGGGACAGCATTGTGACGATCCGCCACAAAGCGTTCCAGACGGCCGATGCCCACCGGCTCAAAGCGGATGCCGAGCGTGCACTTGGCCTCGCACTGGCTCTCCTGTGGGCAGACGCGGCCGCACACCGCCGGCAGGGAGGAGGAGCGGCTGATCACCTGATAGGCGCCCTCAAAATCGCCGGTCTTGATATGGGAGATAAAATCGGGAATTTCAATATTGACGGGGCAGCCCGCCACACAGGGCTGGTTTTTGCAGTTGAGGCAGCGGGAGGCCTCCTCCACCGCCATCTGCTCGGTATAGCCCAGCGCCACTTCGCTGAAGTTATGGGCGCGGACGGCAGGCTCCTGCGTGGGCATGGGATGCTTTTTGGGATTGACAGCCATTTCAGTTTTCCTCCTTGCCCTTGCGCAGCAGATTGCAGGTCTCTTCGTAGGCATGACGCTCAAAGGCGGCGTACATGCGTCCGCGGGACATGGCCTCGTCAAAGTCGACCTCATAGCCGTTGAAGTCGGGGCCGTCCACACAGGCAAACTTGGTCACGCGCTTGCCGTCACGCAGCAGCGTCAGGCGGCAGCCGCCGCACATGCCGGTGCCGTCGATCATGATGGGGTTCATCGATACCGTGACCGGCACATTGTAGGGTCGTGCCGCCGCCACCACAAACTTCATCATGATGAGCGGACCGATGGTGATGATCATATCAAAGGTCTCACCGCCGCCCAGCATCTCGTTCAGCGGGGCGGTCACGTTGCCGTGGGTGCCATAGCTGCCGTCATCGGTCATGACAAACAGGCGGTCGCTGCAGGCCTTGAACTCATCCTCCAGAATGACCAGGTCCTTGTTGCGGAAACCGATCACCGAGGTGACCTCGGCACCCAGACGATGGAACTCCTGCGCCACGGGCATGGCAATGGCGCAGCCCACGCCGCCGCCGACGATGCACACCTTTTTGATGCCGTCGGTATGCGTGGCCACGCCCAGCGGGCCCACAAAGTCGCACAGCGCATCACCCTCGTTCAGGTGATTCAGCTTTTCCGTGGTGGCGCCCACCACCTGAAAAATGATCTTGACCGTACCTTCAGCGGGGTCGGTACCGGCTACCGTCAGCGGGATGCGTTCGCCTTCGTCATCCACGCGCAGAATGATAAACTGACCGGGCTTGGCCTTACGGGCAACGAGGGGAGACAAAATCTCCATCTGCGTCACCGTGGGGTTCAGCTCTTTTTTGCGGACAATCGTGTACATGTATCGCGCCTCCGTAAAAATAAAAGCACCGGCCTGCGCCGGCAGAATCGACCGAAAAAACGGCGTATCGCTGAATTATAACAACTTTTTGACAGGGCGTCAATCGCCGCGGGCACCTCCCCGGCGTCCGCGGCGGCAAAACACAATAAAAATACCGTTTTCAGGCATGAACGGGCCCGTTTTTATCATTCCAGGCCGCCAGATAGGCAAAGCACGGCCAGAAGCCGTCCCGCCGCAGAAGCTTTTCCATCAGGGCTTCCTTTTCTTTGCAGTCAGGGTGTTTCAAAAGACCGTAGAGCGTGATGTCATACTCCATGTCATCCTCTTCCCGCTCCAGTTGCTTCAGCATGCCCTCAAGCGTTTCCTGCCCCGCCCAGACACGCATCGCCATTTCATAGGCGGTATGGTGACCCACCGCCAGCTCGCGGCAGTAGTAACTCAAAAGCTCCTGCTCCTTCCCCGACCGGCTTGCACTCAGGGTATGCCAATAGATGACGGCAATGGCCATCTCATCATCGCAATACGGCACGCATCTGACCAGCGCCTTTTGTGCCGCAGCGTCATCCCCCGCGTAATAATACGCAATGCCCATGCGGTACAAACAATCCAGCCTGTCGGCACCCAGCTGCAGACAGTGGTCAAAATCACGGATAGCCTTTTCGCTTTGCTGGGTAGACAGATACCGTCCCGCCCGCAACCGCAGCGCAGTCAGGTCTTCAGGGTCGCATTTCAGCGCCTCCGTGTAGGCATCAATGGCTTCCCGGTAGCGCAGCTGCCGTGACAGCGCCTGCCCCAGCTTTACGTATTGATCAGCGGATCCCAACTGCTGCCGTGCCTCACGCACCGCCGCGGAATCGGGCACGCTGTGCGGCAAGCCCAGCAGCTGACTGCCGATATCGGCATGGAGCTCGTCAAACGGCTTTTCCATCACAGACCTCGGGTATAGGGCGAAAAGCAGGCGGGGCAAACGATCTCGCCGTTTTGCAGATGCGCAAAGCTTTCAGCGAAGGATTCGCCGCACCGGCTGCACATGCAGGATTTGAAGATACGTGCCTTTTCCGGCAAAGGCTGCTTTGCTTCCTTCACGGCAAACATCTCATGATAATCGCCGTCCATCAGCCAGTCGTGACGTTCCTGTTTGGTCTTGTCGGGCGTCGCCAGCAGCACCAGGCGGAAGGACTTGCCGTCGCTGCGCCGATAGAACGAAAAGGCGTTCTTGCCCTGCAGGTTGAACAAAAGGTTGCCCTTGCCCACCGTGCAGGAGAGCAGTGCCTGAATGGCATCCACGCCGCAGGCATCCGACTCGCTGATGCACACCAGCTCCTCATCCACGGCGCCGCGATCGATGCCCAGCAGCTCCATGGCGTACAGTGCGGCACGGAAGCCCACCGCCAGACCGCCGCAGGCATGACCGTGAAACGCCACGCATTTATTCCAAAGCGGTTCCAGTTCCTTTTGCATGAAATATCCCCCTTACGAATGACGGATCTCGGTCTGCTTTTTTTCAAAATGCAGGCTGATCAGATAAAAGGACAGCGACAGCAGCATGATGCACACGCCGGGCGACAGCAGATAGGCATACGCCTGACGCAGAAAGGCACCGCGCTTGTACGCAAGGCTGATCATCGTACCCCACGTGGGGTGATACAGATCGCCGAAGCCGAGGAAGCTCAATGTGGATTCCATCATGATGCAGCTGTTCACCCCCAGAAGGAAGCGGGAGATGAGCACATCATACAGGTTGGGGATCAGATGGTGCACCACGATGTGTCCCCTGCTGTATCCCTGAATGCGGCAGTTTTCCACAAACGGCTGCAGGTTCAGATGGATCACCTTGGCGCGGATATTGCGGGCGGTGCCTGCCCAGCTGAAGATAGCAATAAGCATGATCAGCACGGTATCGCTGCTGCCAAGGAAGGTCGCCAGCCCGATCAGCGTCGCAAGGCGCGGCAGCGATACAAACACGTTGATCATGCTGTTCATCAGTTTGCCGATGATGCCGCTGCCCGCCGCCGCCACGCCGATGACGGTGCCAAGCGCCATCGTCAGCAATGAACTGATCAGACCGATCTGAAGCGTCTGACGGGTACCGCCGATCAGTTCGGCAAAGATATCATAGCCCAGTGAATTGGTGCCAAGCGGATGTGCTCCCCCGGGCTTCAGCCACGGACGGAACATTTCCTTTGTGCCGTAAGGCGTAAACAAGGACGGAAAAGCCGCCGCCAGCAAAAAGACCGCCAGCAGTGCCAGCCCCAGTATCAGCGGAAGACGGTGCTTTTTCATTTTCCGTCACCTCCCGCCCGCACTTTGGGATCGATGAGCACGCAGATGAGATCGCTGACAATAATGGACAGCGTCATGATGAGCGTGGACATGAACAGAATGCCCTGCATCAGCGGATAATCCAGAGAATAGACCGCCTCCGTCAGCAAACTGCCCATACCATCCACCGAAAAGATGTTTTCGATCACGACCGAACCGCCGATGCACAGGCTCACGCTCATGCCGACCATGGTGATAAAGGGCTGTGCAATGTTTTTGAGGATGTAGCTGTATTTGATCCTGCGGTCAGAAAGCCCGCGTTCCCGCGCGTACAGCACATACTTTTCTTCGCACACCTGACTGACCGTGTTGCGCATCAGCAGATAGCGGGAGGGCGCTGCCCCGATGGTCAGCGTCAGCACGGGCAGCACCAGATGATGCAGCCTGTCCAGCAAAAACGGCATAAAGCCCGGCGCCACCTCGCTGCTGCTCAGCCCCGTATAGGGAAACCATCGATTACGGAAACAGAACAGAATCATCAGTATCAGTGCCAGCAAAAAGGACGGCATGGTATTGATGACAATCTGAAAAGCCGTCGATACACGGTCAACGGCGCTGCCCTTCTTGTAGCCGCTGTGCAGTCCCCAGACCAGACCGATGAGCGTGCTGAAGATCACAGCAGGCAGCGTAATTTGAAGCGTGCTGCCCAGTCTGCCGCCGATCAGGGCAGACACGGGTGCCTCTTTTTTGTAGCTGTAGCCCAGCGTGCCGTCCACAAGGGAACGCAGATAGAAGCCGATTTGCGACAAGACCGGCTCATCCAGATGAAGGGCATGACGATAGAACTCCACCTGCGTGGGCGTCATATCCTCCTCCGAAAAGCCGGTCAGATAGGCAATGGGGTTGCCGGGCAGCAGCCGCGGCAGAAAAAAGTTGAGTACAACGACCACAAGGAAGCACACCAGTGCCAGCAGAATGCCTTTTTTGTATTCCTTCACCGGTGTGCCTCCTTTCGGTCAGTTATCAATTACTTTTGGGTCACAGTGAACCAGTTGGCCGCGTTGTTCAGACCAAACACGGCGTCCGCGGTCAGATTTTCCAGCGCGGAAGAATGCGCCAGCATCATGTTGTCCCAGTACAGGGCGATGAGCGGCATATGGGCGGCGTAATAATCCTGCAGCTTGGCAGCGCCCTCGTAATACGCTTCAGGGGTGGCAGCCGCGGTCATTTCGCCCAGGATAGCGAGGAAAGCCTCGTCAAACACCTGACAGCCGCCCTGCACAGCGTGGGTGCCGTCCACATAGATAGAGCCCAGGCCGTTGCCCATGCCCATGCCCGCCGCGGTGTAGCCGTAAATGGCGGCTTCCATGGTGATGTTGTTCTCGGAGAACTTGTTGCTGGTCTTGGCGTTGTAGGAATCCTTGTCGATGGTCTCCAGATTGACCTGAATACCGAAGGCCTCCAGCTGCGTTTTGATCAGCTCGGCATAGCTGACGTGCGCTTCCTTGGCGGCATTGACCGTCAGGGTGAAGGCGGCAGCATTGCCCTCGGCATTCACATAGATGCCATTGGCATTCTTCTGCGTGTAGCCGGCGGCAGCCATGAAGGCGGCGGCCTTTTCGGCATCACAGGTCAGCTTTTCGGTCTCCTTGTAGCCCACGGTGGTGGAGGGCACAAAGCCGCGGTTCGGGGTCTGCGCCCAGGCACTGCCGAAATAGAGCTTGAACACCTCGTAATCCAGCGCGGAGGCGACCGCCTGACGCAGGTTTTCATCGGTGAAGATGCCGTTGGCGTTGTTGAAAGCCAGCACAGCGGGGGCATTGGCGGCGGGAATGTTGACCAGGGTCACCTTGTCGCTTTCCGCCAGCACATCCTGATAGCTGCCGGATACGCCGGTGGAATAGTTCCACACCAGGTCGATATCCCCCTGCAGCAGCGCCAGATACATGGTATCCTCGTTGCCAAACAGCTGATATACGATCTTTTCCACATTGGGGCAGGCGGGATAATAGGGGTTCACAACGAAGGTGATGGTGCCTGCCTGCTTGTTGAAGCTTTCCATCTTGTACGGTCCGCAGGTGACGCGGGCATCGCTTTCGGTCACGGTGTCCTTGCCCTCATAGATGTGGGCGGGCATCACACGGAAGGAGGTCATGTTGCTCAGCTCACGCACATTGGCGGAAGCCAGCGTCAGCGAAATGCTGCGGCCATCCTCGGAAACGCTGTAGGCGGTGTACTTGGGAGCGGTGGT
>JAKSQG010000064.1 GCA_024404275.1 Clostridia bacterium
GTGTGGATCGAGGCGATCGCACTGTTTGCGCTGTGGGGAATCGTTTCATAGAGCATTCCGTCGGGAGAACCTTATGATGACGCTATGACGCGTGCGGACGCGGCGCTGAAGCTGGCGGAGCAGGCACTGCGGGAAAGACCGGATGCTTCATTTCAAAACAGAAAAGAGGATACGCTTTCCTTCCTGCAGGCTTCTGCGGAAGATGGCATCTCCTACGGCACGCTCAGCTATAACGCGCGCCGCAACGTGTGGGTCGTGCGAGGAGAGGGCGGCATGCTCGATCTTTGCGAAAGGCTCTTTCCTGAGACAGTGCACGAAAAACGCGGTGAAGTCAGCATTGCCAACCATGCGCGCACGGTGGGCGATCTCAACTGGATGATGCTTCGTTATCCTTTGCAGATCCGGGAAAGAGATCGAATCCGTTGGCAGGAGGCACTGACGGGCTCCCGTAATTACTATCGGCAGCGGGAACAACTGAGAAATCATATGGAGCCGACAGAACCGCCGGAAGGAAGCTTTCTGGGCACACTGATGCCGTTTCAGAAAACGGGGCTGACGTGGCTGCTCGGCACGCCCAGGGCGCTGTTGGCGGATGAAATGGGGCTTGGCAAAACGGTACAGGCACTGTGCGCTTTGTGCGCTGCGGGAACTTTCCCTGCCGTTCTGGTGGTGCCGCCGCACTTGGTCAGAAACTGGCAGGTGGAGATCGGCAGGTTTATCCGCTTGAACGGCAAGACGCCGAGAGTGCACGAAATCCGCGGGCTCAAACCCTATGAACTTCCGGATGCGGATGTTTATATCATTCACTATCTGCTGCTGCGCGGCTGGAAGGATATACTGCCTTATCTGGGCTTCAAAGCAGCGGTGTTTGATGAGGTGCAGTAGCTGCGCCATACGGGGACGGAAAAATACTCTGCCGCAAGCCTCCTTTCCGAAAGCTGTGAGAGGGTGATGGGGCTATCGGGCACTCCCATCTATAATCAAGGTGGAGAGATCTGGAATGTGATCAATGCCATTGATTATCATTTTCTCGGCGACTGGGAATCTTTCAGCCGCAACTGGTGCTGCGGTTATGGCGAAAGGATCGTACGTGAACCCGATAAGCTGGGGGCATATCTCCGGCGTGAAGGGATCATGCTTCGCCGTACCAAACAGCAGGTGTTGCCTGAACTGCCCGCTAAACGCCGGCTGGTGCAATAGATCGATACGGACAGTGAGCTGTATAAGCGGCTGATGAAGCCGATCCTGATGAAGGCGGCCCTGCTCAAAAACAGCGAACTGAGCAATCAGGACAGGGCACTGCTGACGGATCAGATATCACAGCAGGAACGGCAGGCCAACGGTATCGCCAAAGCACCTTTCGTGTGTGAGTTTGTGCGGGCTTTGCTGGAAAACGGAGAAAAGGTGCTGCTGTTTGCCCACCATCATGAGGTGATGGACCGGTACGCCGAACGCCTGAAAAGTTTCCACCCCGCTTTCATTACCGGACGTGAAACGGCTGCCCAAAAAGAAAAAGCGGCATGCGATTTTATGACGGATAAAACCAACCTTTGCTGTGTGTCACTGCGCGCTGCGGCAGGGCTCAATCTGCAGCGGGCGACTTGTGTGGTTTTCGGGGAATTGGACTGGTCACCTGCCGTGCATTCCCAGGCGGAAGACCGGGCGCACCGTATCGGTCAAAGGGATTCCCTGCTGTGTTATTATCTGGTTTCGCCCGGCGGCAGTGACGCCGCAATCCAGGAGGCACTGGGCTTGAAAGTCAGCCAATTTGTGGGGCTGATGGGCGAGGCAGCTGAAACACCGTAGCTTTTACAGCAGCGTGCCGATGCCGCCAAATGCTTTGTGGAACGGCTTGTACTGGGCAGCGGGGTTTGACAAAAGGCGGCCTTTGTTCTATTATAATACAGTCCGAAAGTATCGTTTGATGGACAGAAACAGCGAACGGAGAAGCCTATGCGGATTCTTGGCATTGACCCGGGCCTGGCAACACTGGGCTACGGTGTGATAGAGGCAAGCGGCGGAAAATTTAAGCTTTTGCAGGCGGGGGCAGTCATTACCACACCGGATATGACTACCCCACAAAGGCTGACGGCCATCCGGAGCGGCATCCATACACTATTGATGACCTACGCACCGGAGCAGATTGCCTTTGAAGAGCTGTTCTTTGCCAAGAACATCACCACCGGCATGAACGTTTCGGCGGCACGCGGTGTGACCGTGTGTACCTGCGCGGAATACACCGATCAATTGTTTGAATATACGCCCATGCAGATCAAACAGGCCATTACCGGATACGGAAAGGCCGGAAAGCATGAAATGCAATAGATGGTGCGGATGATCCTCGGCATGAACGACATCATCCGGCCGGATGACGCGGCGGACGCGGTGGCAGTGGCCATCACGCACGCCAATACCGGTATGATGCGCGAGCAGTACCGCATGAAATGAAAGGGAAGCGCTTATGTACGCTTACATCTATGGCGTTGTGGCTGAAAAGGAAGCCAATGAATTGGTCATTGAGGCCGGCGGCGTCGGTTATCAGTTGATGTGCAGTATGAATACCGTGGGCGCCGCTCCCAAGGTGGGCGAGATGATGCGTGCCTATACCTACCTCAACGTCCGGCAGGATGGCATAGACCTGTTTGGTTTTGCCACCAAGGACGAGCGATCCATGTTTTTGAGGCTGACAGCCATCTCGGGCGTTGGACCGAGAACAGCCATCGGCATTCTCGGGTGCATGTCGCTGCATGATCTGACGCTTGCTATTTTGATGGAGGATACCGCTGCCCTGAGCCGGGCACCCGGCATCGGCAAAAAGACAGCACAGCGCATCGTGCTGGAAATGAAGGATAAGATCAGCCAGAGCGATGTGGATCAATTGCCGCCTTCAACGGTGCCTGCTGCCCGCAGTGCTGTAATGACCGGCGATCCTGCTTCCGAGGCATTGATCGCCCTGCAGTCCCTTGGCTACAGTCAGGGAGAGGCTATGCGCGCCCTCAGCGGCGTAAAGGATAAAAGCGACAAGCCTGATGAACTGGTTCGTTTGGCTCTGCGCAACATGATGTGAGGCGCCTATGATGGATGACAGACTGATGGCCGGAGAACTTCAAATAGGGGATATGGACAGCGAAGGTACGCTTCGCCCCAAATCCCTGCGGGAGTATTACGGTCAGGAAAAAGTAAAGGACAGCCTGAAAATTTATATTGATGCGGCATTGAGCCGCCACGAAGCGCTGGATCATGTGCTTCTGTATGGACCTCCCGGTTTGGGAAAAACCTGCCTGGCGGGCATTATCGCCGCGGAGATGGGGCAGAACATCCGCATCACCTCCGGACCGGCCATTGAACGGGCGGGCGATCTGGCTTCCATTTTGGTGAAGCTTGAGCCGGGTGATGTGCTTTTTATCGATGAGATCCACCGCCTTTCCCACACTGTGGAGGAGGTGCTGTATTCGGCGATGGAGGATTATGCCATCGACCTGATGACGGGCAAAGGACCGACAGCACGCTCCATGCGCATCGCTTTGCCGAAGTTTACCTTGGTCGGTGCTACCACCAAAGCGGGTATGCTGACGGCTCCTTTGAGGGCACGCTTCGGCATTATTTACCGGTTGGAGATGTATTCGCCGGAGGAATTGCAGCACATTGTGGCCCGGAGTGCCGGCATTCTGGGTGTGCGGGCAGAATCGGAAGGATTGCTTGAAATCGCCCGCCGCAGCCGTGGTACACCGCGTATCGCCAACCGCATGCTGCGTCGCGTCCGTGATTACGCACAGGTGCGAGGGGATGGATTGATTACGCCCGAGGTGGCGCGTGACGGTTTGAACATGCTCAACGTGGATTCCCTCGGCCTTGATCAGGTAGACCGCAACATGCTGGAAACCATCATGGATAAGTTCGGCGGCGGTCCCGTGGGGCTGGAGACTTTGGCTGCGTCCACCGGGGAAGATGCCAATACCATCGAGGATGTGTACGAACCGTATCTTTTGCAGCTGGGCTTTTTGCAGAAAACACCGCGGGGCCGCGTGCTGACGGCTGCCGCTTATGAGCACATGGGCCGCAGATACCCTGTAACCGCGGAAAAGATGATGCAGACTTCTGTATTTGATGAAGAAAGCGATAGCAAATGAGAACAAAGGATTTTGATTACGAACTGCCATAGGAGCTGATTGCCCAGACGCCGGCGGAGCCCCGTGATTCCAGCCGCATGATGGTGTGCAACCGCAATAACGGTCTGCGGGAGGATCATATTTTTCATGAGATTCCCAACTATCTCAAAAAGGGCGATGTGCTGGTGCTGAACGAGACCCGTGTCATTCCCGCACGTCTGCTGGGCGTGAAGGAAAGCACAGGCGTGCCCACCGAGGTCCTTCTGCTGCGCAGACAGGACAGGGATACCTGGGAGACGCTCGTCAAGCCGGGCAGAAGACTGCACGCGGGGGACACCGTTTCCTTTGGTGATGGGCTTCTTCGGGCAGAAATTTTGGATAACACGGACGCGGGCGGCCGTGTCGTACGCTTCATCTACGAAGGCGTGTTCGAAAACCTGCTGGAAAAGCTGGGAGAGATGCCGTTGCCCCCATATATTCATGAAAAGCTGGAAGACCGCAACTGTTATCAGACGGTCTATGCCCGCTGCGACGGCAGCGCCGCTGCCCCGACCGCGGGACTGCATTTCACGCCTGCGCTGCTGGAGAGCATTCGTCAGATGGGTGTGGAGATCGTTCCGGTGCTGCTGCACGTGGGGCTTGGTACCTTCCGTCCTGTCAAGGAAGAGGATGTGGACAAGCATGTGATGCACAGCGAGTATTATGAGGTGACCGCGGAGGCAGCGGAAAAGATCAACACAGCCCGCAAAAACGGCGGACGGCTGCTGTGCATCGGTACCACCTCCATGCGCACCATCGAAACAGTGGCTGACGAGAACGGCATCATTCATCCGGGCAGCGGTATGACCAATATTTTTATCAAGCCCGGTGTGAAGGTGAAGGCGGTAGATATGCTGTTGACCAACTTCCATTTGCCGCAGAGCACGCTTTTGATGCTGGTTTCGGCCATGATGGGGCAAGAGAACGCCCTGCAGGCGTATCGGGAAGCGGTGGAAAAACGCTATCGCTTTTTCAGCTTCGGGGATTGTATGCTGCTTGGACAGGATTTGGTGAAGTAAAATGAGAATTGCTGTATTTGGCGGAGCCAATCTGGATGTATTGGGACGTCCGGAAGGAAAACTGGTGCTGCGGGATAGCTGCATCGGTCATGTGGAGATGCGCCCGGGCGGCGTGGGACGCAACATTGCCGAACAGATTGCCCGGTCCGGCATGGAATGCGAATTGTTTACCGCCTTCGGGAGCGACATGACGGCAGAGATGCTGCGCAGAAGCTGTACGGACCTTGGCATTGATGTCAGTCATGCCATCACTGCTGAAGGCAGCAGCTGCGTTTACCTTTGTGTTCATGACGATACGGGCGATATGATGACGGCGGTGAACGATATGGCGCTGACCCGTTACCTGAGCCCGGATTATGCCCGACAGGTGAGTGAGTGGATCAACCGTTGTGATGTTTGCGTGACCGATACCAATGCTTCCGAGGAAACGTTGAAGGCACTGACTGAAACGGTAAAGGTTCCCATTATGCTCGATACGGTCAGCTGTGTCAAGGCCGAAAGAACGCGGGATATTTTACCGCGTCTGGAAGCAATCAAACCCAATCTGATGGAAGCACGCTCCATGACCGGTTGGGAAACACCCCGGGACTGTGCCCTTGCGCTGCTGATGCGCGGCGTCAAACGCGTCTTTATCTCTCTGGGGAAGGACGGACTGTTTTATGCCGATACCACAGAGGACGGCTGCTTGCCGGTGAAAGAAGTCATGGATGCCTCAGTGACCGGTGCGGGGGATGCCCTGTGTGCCGCGCTGGCAACGGGACTTGCCAAAGGACTTACCACTTCCGCTTGTGCGGCTTATGCGATGGAACAGACCCATGCTTATATGATGGGGAAAAAATCAATCAAGGAGAAACACACATGAAAGAGTTTCTGAAGCTATCTCCCGCCGTGGAAAAGGCTTTGAAGGAAGGCCGTCCGGTGGTGGCGCTTGAAAGCACGATCATCAGCCACGGCATGCCGTATCCGCAAAATCTGGAGACTGCCCGCCTGTGCGAGGCGGAAGTGCGCAAGTATGGTGCTGAACCCGCTACGGTAGCCATCATCGGCGGCAAACTCTGTGCAGGCCTTACGGATGAAGAACTGGAGTATCTGGCGCGCACCGGCACCAAGGTGACCAAAGCCAGCCGCCGCGATCTGCCGGTGCTGGTCGCCCGCAAGGCGGACGGTGCCACCACCGTGGCTGCCACGATGATCATCGCGGCCATGGCCGGTATCCGTGTGTTTGCCACCGGTGGCATCGGCGGTGTGCACCGCGGCGCTGAGGTGACCATGGATATTTCCGCTGACCTGGAGGAGCTGGCACAGACGCCTGTGGCGGTGGTATGCGCGGGTGCCAAAAGCATTCTGGACCTTGGGCTGACACTGGAATACCTTGAAACCAAGGGCGTTCCTGTGATTGGCTACGGTACGGAAACGCTGCCTGCCTTCTACACTTACGAGAGTGATTTCAAAGTAGATTATCGCATGGACACTCCCAAGGAGATCGCGGATGCTATTGCAGCACAGCGGGAGATGGGCTATCCCGGCGGTATGCTGATCACCAACCCCATTCCGCATGAGTATGCCATGCCCAAGGCGGTCATCGATCAGGCCATTGAACAGGCTCTGCGTGAAGCCAATGAGCAGGGCATCAAGGGCAAGGCGACCACGCCCTTCCTGCTGGCACGTGTATGCGAGCTGACCGGCGGTGACAGCCTGAAGAGCAATATCCGTCTGGTGCTCAATAACGTAGCACTCGGCGCGAAAATTGCCTGCGAATTGGCCAAATAAAAAAAGCTTGCCTTATATGGCCGATATCGTGTATAATAAGATAACAAAGATTCTCGTAAATGAGAAAGGGAGGACTCCAACCAATGATTCAGATTATATACGGCAAAAAGGGCTCCGGTAAGACCAAGCGCATTCTTGATATGGCGAACCAGATGACCGAGACCCGTGGCGGCGATGTCGTTTTTATCGATGATGATAACAGCTATATGTTTGACCTGCGTCACGAAGTTCGCTTTGTGAATGCCGGCGAATACAACATGCGCAATGCCGACATGTTCTATGGCTTCCTGAGCGGCATGCTTGCCCAGAACTTCGACGTGAAGGTCATCCTGATCGATGCTTTCCTCAAGCTGACCAAGAGCGATGTGAACGAGATGGGTTGGTTCTTCGAGCGTCTGAACGCCGTCAGCACCGATCGTGATATCGACTTCATCCTGAGCGTGAGCCTGGATGCCGAAAACATTCCCGAGTTCATGAAGCCCTACCTGATCTGATCGGGGAAGCATATCATGTAATTGCGCGGCCGTTAACGGCCGCATCAAAGGGACTCTGAAACAGAGCCCCTTTTTTATTTTTAATTTGTGAGAATAATTATCAAAACATATTGACAAAAGGGGCATTATCGGGTATTATAATGATAATGAATCTCATTTTGGAGGGCCGAGCATGGCAGAGAAGCTTACGACGCAGACCAAGCAGGTGCTGGATCTGCTGAAAGGGGAATACTGCCATCTGACGGCCGAAGAGATTCTTGCCCGCCTGGATAATGCCAGCACTGCTACTGTGTACCGTTCATTGGAGCAGCTTTGCAGACAGCGTCTGATCCGTACCGTGCAAACGGATGGGAGAAAGACGGTTTACGAGGCTGCCAGAACACCGCATCTGCATATGATCTGCAGACACTGCGGCAGCATCTTTGATATCCGGATGGATATGACCGCTCTCGTTCAGGAAGCGGCCGCGCTGTTCGGCCATCAGGTGGATGAGGTACAGACTACAGCTTACGGTATTTGCCGGGAATGCGCGCAAAAACAAATACTCAATCAAACAAAAAAAGAGGAGGAAATACAATGAATAAGTGGGTTTGCATGGTTTGCGGTTATGTTTATGAGGGTGAAGTGCCCCCCGAGAAGTGCCCTGTCTGCAAGGCGCCTGCCAAGATGTTCAAAAAGCAGGAAGGTGAAATGAAGCTGGCGGCCGAGCATGAGTATGGTGTTTACGCCAAGACCGTGGCCAACAACGATAATATCTCTGCTGAGGACAAGGCGTATATTCTGGAACAGCTGAAGGCCAATTTTGCCGGCGAGTGCTCCGAAGTGGGCATGTATCTGTGCATGGCCCGCATCGCCCATCGTGAGGGCTATCCGGAGGTGGGTCTCTACTGGGAGAAGGCCGCTTACGAAGAGGCTGAGCATGCCGCCAAGTTTGCCGAGCTGCTGGGCGAAACGCTGGAACCCAACATGAAGGCTTCCACCAAGGCCAATCTGGCCTGGCGCGTCGAGTGCGAGTGTGGCGCCACGCAGGGCAAGTGTGAGCTGGCTGCCTGCGCCAAGAAGAACGGCCTGGATGCTATCCACGACACCGTCCATGAGATGGCCCGTGACGAGGCGCGTCACGGCAAGGCGCTGAAGGGCCTGCTGGAGCGTTACTTCAAGTAAGATAAAAGCCAACTATTTCAAGGGTTTCAGAGGACTGCTCTCCATGATGAGGGCAGTCCTTTTTGTTGCTAACAGTTCTCTACAATTGTACGTTAGTGGTACATTATCACCTTTTTCGCCACTCCCTAAACAGAAAATGGTACATGATGTACCATTTTGCAGATAAAAACTATTCGAAAAGCATATTGTAAAGTTTTATTCGCAGTGCTTCCGGACCCAATCAATATCCAGCTTTTTAAGCGTTTCTCCAAAACGAATGGTCAGAATGGTGATGTTTTCTTTTTGATCGATCTTTTCCACGATACCTTCACCGAATGTGGGATGTCTGACCTGCCGACCTTCCCGGTAGCCATCAACGCGGGTGCGTTGAACGCGTTCACGTTCTGCTCTTCGAATATCCTGTTTGAATTCTTTGGTGTGTGTTTTCACCGGGCGTGCGCCAATCTTACGGCAACACTCCTGCCAGTCAGGGCCATGGTCCGAGCTGATGCCGTACA
>JAKSQG010000065.1 GCA_024404275.1 Clostridia bacterium
TCGGTGGCGATGAAGGGCAGGTATTCCATCACAAAGCGGTCGACGATCTTTTCGTTGACGTGCAGACCGCCCGTCACGTTGACCATCAGGCGCAGGATGGCGTCGCAGCACAGGAAGCCCTCGGGCAGCGAGATGCGGCGGTTGGCGGAGTCATCCAGCGTGCGCTCCAGCCACTGGGAGGAGGCAGTCATGGCGGCGTTGAGCGCGTCGCCCATCAGGTAGCGGCTCAGGGAGCAGATGCGCTCGCTGCGCATGGGGTTGCGCTTGTACGCCATGGCGGAGGAACCGATCTGAGTCGATTCAAAGGGCTCCTCGACCTGACGGTCGTGCTGGAGAAGGCGCAGGTCGGTGGCAAAGCGGCAGCAAGACTGCGCCACGGAGGACAGGGCGTTGAGGATGCGGCTGTCCAGCTTGCGGGGATAGGTCTGACCGCTGACATCGTAGATGCGGTCAAAGCCGAAATCGGCGGCGATGAGACGGTTCATCTCGCTGATCTTTTCGGTGTCGCCGTGGAACAGTTCCATAAAGCTGGCTTCGGTACCGGTGGTGCCGCGGCAGCCCAGGAAGCGGATGGCATTCAGGGCGTCGTCGATCTCTTCAAGGTCCAGCATCAGGTCCTGTGCCCACAGGGAGGCGCGCTTGCCGATGGTGACCAGCTGCGCGGGCTGGAAATGCGTGTAGCCCAGGCAGGGACGCGCCTTGTACTGCAGCGCGAAATCGCACAGGTTATCCAGCACGGCGCTGACCTGACCGCGGATGTAGCGCAGGGCGTCGCGGTACAAAATCAGGTCGGCATTGTCGGTCACATAGCAGCTGGTGGCACCCAGATGGATGATGCCCTTGGCGCCGGGCGCCTGCAGACCGTAGCCGTAAATGTGCGCCATGACATCATGGCGGACTTCCTTTTCCTTGGCGGCGACTTCTTCGTAATTGATGGGGCTGATGTGCTCCTCAAGTTCCTTGACCTGCTCCGCAGTGACGGGCAGACCCAGCTTGTGCTGGGCGCGGGCCAGCGATACCCACAATTTGCGCCACGTTTCGTAGCGGGTATCGGAGGAGAACAGGTTCAGCATGTACGTGGAGGCGTAGCGGGAAGCCAGCGGGCTTTCGTAAGTGCTGCTCATTTTTACCTCACAATGATGGCGTCACGTTCGGGACCGACGGAGACGTAGCTGATGCGGCAGCCGATCTCCTTTTCAACATACTCGATGTAATCGCGGGCGGCCTTGGGCAGCTCCTCATAGGTGCGCACCTTGGAGATGTCGCACTTCCAGCCGGGCATGCTGGTCAGCACGGGCTTGGCCAGGGGCAGATCGGCGGGGAAGGGGAAATCATCGGTCTTTTCGCCGTTCAGCTCATACTGGGCACAGATCGGGATCTCCTCCATGTAGCTCAGGATATCCATCTTGGTCAGCGCCACTTCGGTAGCGCCCTGCACCTGACAGCCGTAGCGGGTGGCCACGATGTCGATGGGGCCCACGCGGCGGGGACGGCCGGTGGAAGCACCGTATTCGCCGCCTTCGGCACGCAGCTTTTCGGCTTCCTCACCGAACCATTCGCAGGTGAAGGGGCCTTCGCCCACGCAGGTAGAATACGCCTTGACGATGCCCACGGTGCGGTCGATGCGGCTGCCGGGGATGCCGGCGCCCACGCAGGCGTAGCCGCTGTTGGAGGGAGAGGAAGAGGTGTAGGGGTAGATGCCCATATCGATATCACGCAGGGCGCCCAGCTGCGCCTCGAACAGCATGTTCTTGCCGGCCTTTTCGGCTTCGTAGAGGAACTTCGACGTATTGCAGATGAAGGGAGCCAGCTTGGAGCCGAATTCGCCGCACCAGCGCAGCAGATCGTCCAGCTCGTAGCCCTTGGCGCCGTACACGTTGCGCAGGGTCAGGTTCTTCCACTCCAGAATGTTGGCAAGATGCTCGCGCAGGTATTCGGGGCGCAGCAGCTCGCCCATCATGACGGTCTTCTTTTGATACTTATCGCTGTAAACGGGAGCAATGCCGCGCAGGGTGGAGCCGTACTTGCGGTCCTTGAGGCGGCTTTCCTCCAGACCGTCCAATTCACGGTGATAGGGGAACACCACGCTGGCGCGCTCGGAGATCTTGAAGTTTTCGGGGGTGATGGGCACGCCCGCCTTCTGCAGGCCGGAGATTTCCTTCCACAGGTCCTCGGGATCGATGACCACGCCGGGGCCCAGCACATTGACAACACCCTTCGAGAAAACGCCGGAGGGGATCAGATGCAGGGCGAACTTGCCGTATTCGTTGACGACGGTGTGACCGGCGTTGTTGCCGCCCTGATAGCGGACGACCACGTCATAATCCGCCGCGATGAGATCGACCATGCGGCCCTTGCCTTCGTCGCCCCAGTTGATGCCTACGATTGCGCAATTGCTCATGTTGTTTTTCTCCTTAAAAGCCCATAGGGCTTGATTTTCATGACCTATCCCATTATAATCGGCTGGAGGCTATAAGTAAAACGGAAATTGCTTATCGTAGCCATAAGTAAAACTGATGGGTGATCACATGAACGCCAAGCTGGAGCAATACCGTGTTTTTTGTTCTGTGGCAGAGCAGGGAAGCATCTCCGCCGCCGCAAGGCAGCTGTATCTGTCGCAGTCCGCTGTCAGTCAGGATATCCGTTCGCTGGAGGAGAGCCTTGGTACCCGCCTGTTTACGCGTATGCCAAGGGGCGTGTCGCTCACCTCGGACGGGCAGACGCTGTACGATTATGTGTCCCGCGCGCTGGGGCTGCTGGAGGCGGGCGAAAAGCAGCTGGCGGATACGCGGGAATTGATGACGGGCGAGATCAGCATCGGCGCCAACGACACGCTGACCAAATACTACCTGCTGCCCTTTCTGCAGCGGTATCACCGCGAGTACCCCGGCGTGCGCATCCGCATCTGCAACGGCACCAGCCGCCGCGTGCTGGAGATGCTTGAAACAGGACAGGTCGACCTTGCCTTTGCCACCGCGCCGGAGGAGGGGCACAATTTTGACATGCAGCCCTGCTTTGAAACGCACACCGCGTTTGTGGCGGCGCCCGATTATGACTGCGACTTTGACAAAGCCTATTCGCTGGAGGAGCTGGGGCGTTTTCCGCTCATATTGCTGGACCGCACCGCCAGCAGCCGCCGCTATCTGGAGCAGCGGTTCCTTGCGGCGGGGCTGACGCTTAAGCCCGAGATCGAGCTTTCGAGCCACAACCTGCTCATCGCCATTGCCCGCATCGGGCTGGGCGTTGCCTGCGTGACAGAGGAGATGGCACTTTCCGGTCTGCAAAGGGGCATTATCCGCAAACTGCGCACGGCGGAGGACATCCCCGCCCGACAGGTGGTGCTGTGCGCCCTGCGCTCCGCCAGTTTGTCCGCCGCGGCGCAGCGTTTCCGGGAGATTGTTGTCGGGGCGGAGCAGGTGTGATGCTCTTTGCATAATAATAAGGATAAATGTCTTCGCTGACTGGACAAGCGGGTTGTTTTCATGTATAATCGTCTGAGCAATGAAAGGATGTACGCCCATGCATTTTTTACTGACCAACGATGACGGCATCGACGCCGTCGGCATCCGCGCGCTGGCGGAAGCCGCCCTCAAAAGGGGGCATAAGGTGACCATCTGCGCCCCCTCCGAGCAGCAGAGCGCCGCAAGCGCCCGCCTGACGCTGACCCGCCCCTTGACCACCCACAAAAAGGAATGGCCGGGTGTGGACGCCTTTGCCATTGACGGTACGCCCGTCGATTGCGTGCGTGTGGCTCCCTATCTGGGCGAAACGCCCTATGATTTCTGCCTGTCGGGCGTCAACAACGGCGAGAATGCGGGCACGGCGGCCTATTACAGCGGCACGGTCAATGCCGCCCGTGAGGCGACCATGGGGCACATGAAAAGCATGGCGGTCTCCGTCGATGCTCACGCCTGCCCCGAAGCGCTGCAGCGCACGGCGGAGATGGCGGTCGAAATTGCCGAAAAGTATGCCGACACCGAACTGCCGCGCATGTGCGTGATCAATTTCAACGCTCCGGCGACGCACCCCGATACATGGAAGGACCTCAAAATCGCTCCCATCTCGGAAGCGTATTTCCTTGACACGTATGAAAAGCGCGTCAGCCCCTACGGTGTGACCTATTTCTGGATGAACGCAGGTCTGCAAATCGAGCCCCGTGAGGAGGGGAGCGACCTGTACCTGCTGGAGCAGAATCACCCCGTGGTCACGTTCCTGGGCGGTATCAAGGATTTCAACGACACTCTCGGCGGAAAGCTGAAAGGCTGAGCGGCATCCCCGCCAACCGGGAGAAAGATATAGTACAGAGGCAAGTATGCAGGAAACTCAACAGCATGATCTGATCCGGCGCCTGAACAAGAGCGGCGAAAAGCTGAGCAAGGGCCATCGCCGCATTGCCGATTACATTGCCGAGCATTACGACAAGGCGGTGTTTATGACCGCATCCCGTCTGGCGGAAGCCGCCGAGGTGAGCGAGAGCACCGTGGTGCGATTTGCCATGGCGCTGGGCTATGACGGCTATCCGGAGCTTCAGCGCAACCTGAAGGAGCTGGTACGCCATCGCCTGACCGCTACGCAGCGCTTTGAGATGAGTGCCGATATCCCGCAGGAGAATGTGCTCAGCACCGTGCTGAAGGAGGACATGCTCAACATCCGCAACACGGTGGAGAGCATTGACGAGAAGAGCTTTGAGGAGGCTATCCGCCTCATCGGCAATGCGCAGCGCGTGTACATTCTGGGCCTGCGTTCGGCGGCGCCGCTGGCGGAGTTTGCCGGGTACTATCTGCACTACATCTTTGACGATGTGCGTGTGGTGGCAACGGCCTCCACGGATGTGTTTGAGGCCATCTCCCGCATCCGTCCGCAGGATGTGCTGATCGGCATCAGCTTCCCGCGCTATTCCAGCCGCACCATCGAAGCGATGAGCTATGCCCGCTCCCGCGGCGCGCAGGTGGTGGGTCTGACCGACGGTCCCATGAGTCCGCTGCATGAGGTATCGGATGTGTGCCTTTCCGCCCGCACCGATATGGCCTCCTTTGTGGACTCGATGGCCGCCCCCATCAGCCTCATCAACGCCCTCATCGTGGCATTGGGCCTCAAAAACAAGGAACTGCTGGCCAGCCGCTTCAAGCAGCTGGAGGAAGTATGGGATGCCTACAGCATCTACATGAGTGAAGGTAAATGAGCAATCACGTTGTCATTATCGGCGGCGGCGCGGCGGGACTTTCTGCCGCGCTGTTTGCGTCCCGTGCGGGGGCTCGCGTGACCCTGCTGGAAAAAAACGAAAAGTTTGGCAAAAAGCTTTACATCACCGGCAAGGGCCGCTGCAACATGACCAATGACTGCACGACCGAGGAGTTTTTGACCAATGTGCCGCGCAATCCGCGCTTTTTGTATTCCGCGCTGCGCTGCCTGTCCCCGCAGGATCTTCAGGCACTGATGAACAGCCTGGGCTGCAAAACCAAGGTGGAGCGCGGGCAAAGAGTGTTTCCCGAAAGCGACCACGCAAGCGATGTCAGCCGTGCCTTTCTGGACGGACTGAAGGGGCAGGGGCTCAAGCTGGGCGTTGAGGTGAAGGAGATCCTGTACGAAAACGGCCGTGCCGCGGGCGTGCGTGTGCAGGACGCGATGGGCGAACGCTGCATTGCCGCCGATGCCGTCATTGTGGCGACAGGCGGTCTGAGCTATCCCGTGACAGGTTCGACGGGTGACGGCTACCGCATGGCGGAAAAGGCGGGGCACACGCTGCTGCCCTCCGTGCCGTCCCTGGTGCCGCTCAACATCCGTGAGAGCTGGCCGCGTCAATTGATGGGGCTGAGCCTCAAAAACGTAGCACTTTCCGCCGCTGCGCGGGGCAAGACCCGCTTCAGCGAGCAGGGCGAGATGCTGTTTACGCACTTTGGCATCTCGGGTCCGCTGGTGCTGACGCTCTCCTCCGCCCTGGCGAGGGAGGACTGGAGCAAGGTATCACTTTCGCTGGATATGAAGCCCGCGCTCAGCGAAAAGCAGCTGGATGACCGCCTGCTGCGGGAGTTTGCCGCCAATCCCCGCCGTCAATTGCAGAATGTGCTGCCGGCGTTGCTGCCCTCGCGCATGGCGGAGATCTTCCCTGCCCTGTGCGGCATGGATGGGCATATGGGCGTGTCGCAGATCAGCGCGGCGCAGCGGCAGAAGCTGGTGCAGACGCTCAAGGCGCTGCCAATGAGCGTTGTATCGCCCCGCGGCTTTGAAGAAGCCATCATTACCTGCGGCGGTGTGCAGGTGAAGGAGATCGACCCCTCCACCATGATGAGCCGCAAGGTGCCCGGACTTTATTTTGCCGGCGAAGTGCTGGATGTGGACGCCTACACGGGCGGCTTCAACCTGCAAATCGCCTTTTCCACCGGCGCGCTGGCGGGGAACGCCGCCGCCGGGTATCAGCCCTGAATCCAACGGAAGGACCGTAAACCGACATGCAATACATCGTACTGGACCTGGAATGGAACCAGCCGCTTTCCTTTAACAGCTCCGCTTACCGCTCTTCTGGCGGCAAGCTGATCTTTGAAATGATCCAGATCGGCGCCGTCCGTCTGGATGAAAACCTCGAAATTGCCGACAGCTTCAATCAGCTGATCCAGCCGACACAATATGTCAAGCTCCATCCCCGTATCCGCCGCATTACCGGCATTGAGCAGGAGGATGTGTGCGACGCCCCGCTGTTTATGGAGGCGGCAGAACGCTTTTCCGCCTGGTGCGGCGAGGACGCCGTGCTGCTCACCTGGGGCGGCGATGATGTATCGGTCTTTCAGCAGAATGTCAATTTCTTCGGCTGCAAGGCGCCCTTCCCTCAAATGTATGACCTGCAGAAGCTGTACGGGGAGCTGGTCAAGGGCGAGGATGCCCGTCTGGGACTGAAGGCGGCGCTGGAGCATTTCCAGATTGAGCCCGACCCCGAGCGCCCCTTCCATAATGCTGTGAACGACGCGTATTATACGGCGCTGGTGTTCAAAAAGTGTCCCGACCCCGCCGCGGTGCTGCGCTTCAAGCAGGAGCCCAAGACCCTGCGCCATGAAAAGCATGAACGCCGCACCGGCAAGGTCGATACCCTGCGCGTGCGCGGTCTCAATGACGCCATGCGCGGCAGGCACGCGCAGAACCCGCCCTGCCCCATGTGCGGACGCCGCTGTGAGCTGGCGGCGGGCTATGTCATCATGCCCGACAACAGCCGTCAGGCGTTATCGAAGTGCACTGACCATGGGCTGTTCTTTGTGCGCTGCCGCTATCAGAAGGGCGAAAACAACCGCCGTGAACTGGTGCGTACCTGCACCCTGAGCGAGGAGCAGAGCCCGGCTTATATTTCCACCAAGATCCTTCAGTGGAACAACAAGCTGGCGGCACAGGCTCCCAAAGAGGAAGCAAAAGCATGATGACCATCACCTGCGAAGGACGCCGCCTTTCCTTTGAAAGACCCGTCGCCGTGGCGGAAGCGCTGAAGGCATTTGAACTGAACGAAACAGTGCCCTTCCTCGGCGCTTTTGTTGCGGGCAAGGTGCGGGGACTGAAGGACATGGTGGAGAAAGACGCCGTGCTTCGCCCTATCACTTTTCAGGATGAGGAAGGCCGTCGGATCTACGAACGCTCGCTGCGCTTTATCCTGCTGATGGCGGTTCGCCGCTGTTTTCCCGATGTCCGGGTGCGCATTGAGCATTCCATCGGCTACGGGCTGTACTTCAACCTGCAGGACCGCCGTGTGCTGCAGGCGGACGCGCAGCTGATCGAGCAGCATATGCGCCGCATCGTGGAGGAGGACCTGCCCTTTGTGCGCACCCGCTGGACCAAGCAGCAGGCAGTGGATTATTTTACCGCGCTGGGCTGGAAGGACAAGGCGGAGCTGCTGCGCTATCGGCCGTTTGACTTTTTTACCATTTATCAGTGCGATGATCTGTGCGAGTATTTTTACGGTGCGATGCTGCCCTCCACGGGCATGACGAGCGCGTTCTCCATTCGTTTTCACCCGCCGGGGCTGATCCTGCAGATGCCCTCGCCTGCCGATCCCACGGTGCCTGCGCCCTACGTATCGCGTCCCAAGCACATGGCGACATTTTATGAGTCCAATGCCTGGTGCAAGGTGCTGGAGTGCCGCAATGCCGCCGACCTGAACGGCATGATCGCGGGAGGCGGCATCCGGGAGTTCATTCGCGTCAACGAAGCACTGCATGATAAGGCGCTGGCCGGCATCGCCGAGGATATTTACAATATGAATTCCCGGGCGGTGTTTGTGGCAGGGCCCTCCAGCAGCGGCAAGACCACCACAGCCAACCGCCTGAAGGTGCATCTGCGCACGCTGGGCAAGCAGCCTGTCATCATCTCGATGGATAACTTCTATCTGTCCAATGATCAAAAGCCGCTGGATGAAGAGGGCAAGCCGGATTATGAGTCGCTTTACGCGCTGGATATTCCGCTGTTCCGTCAGTGCATGCGCGATCTGCTGGACGGCAAAAAGGTGGAGATGCCCATCTACGATTTCAATATCGGCGGCCGCTCCAAAGAGACCATCCCCATGACGCTGCGCGATCATCAGATGCTGATCGTGGAGGGCATTCATGGGCTCAACCCCGCGCTGCACGAGGGCTTTGACAAAAGCGAGATCTGCAAGTTCTATCTGTCCGAATTGACCTGCCTCAATCTGGACGACCACAACCGCATCCGCACCACGGATGCACGTCTGCTCAGGCGTGTGGTGCGTGACTATCTGACCCGCGGCGCCAGCCCCGAAAGGACGCTTTCCATGTGGAAAAGCGTGCGTGCCGGAGAGGAAAAATGGATCTTCCCCTATCAGGAGCAGGCGGATGTGATCTTCAACACCGCTCTGCACTATGAACTGCCCGTGATGCGGCTGTATGCCTATGAGCTGCTGTAGAAGATCACGCCCGATTTCAGCGAGTATTATCTGGCACGGCAGCT
>JAKSQG010000066.1 GCA_024404275.1 Clostridia bacterium
CGGAGGGGTGCAGGGGAACCATGCTTTCCGGCTCCGGAAAGCGTGGTTCCCCTGCGTCGTTCTTATCCCCGTATCGTCCCCTCGACGCAGCGGTCAAGATCGGCAAGGTCGCGGGTGACAAGGATGGAATGGAAATGATCAGACATCAGGGAGGAGACGGCGGCGGCCTGCGAGCAGCCGATCTCAAAGAGCAAAGCGCCGCCCGGGGTGAGGTGAGCGGGCGCGTCGGCAACAATGCGGCGGTAGAAATCCAGACCGTCCTCGCCGCCGTAAAGCGCCATGCGCGGCTACTGCAATACTTCCGCCTGCAGGGCCAGCATGTCTGCCGCGTCGATGTAGGGCGGGTTGGACAGGATGAGGTCAAAACGCTCCCCACCCACCGCCTCAAACAGGTCGCCCTGACGGAAAATGATGTCGGTTTTGTTGGCAAGGGCGTTTTTTCGCGCCAGAGAAAGCGCCGCCTCGCTCTTATCCGCGGCAAAGACTGTGAGGGACGGAAACCGATGCTTCAGCGCGATGGCCAGCACACCTGTGCCGGTGCAAAGGTCCAGCACCTTTTCGCTGCCTGTCAGGCGTGAAACGGTGCGCTCAAACAGCACTTCGGTATCCATGCGCGGAATGAGCGCATCGGGCGATACGGCAATTTCAACGCCCTCAAAGGGCACGGAGCCCAGAATGTACTGCAGCGGCTCCCGCGTGGCACGGCGGGCAATGAGCGCGTTGCAGCGGTCGTAAACGGCAGGGTCAAGCTCCTCAAAGCCGTTGGCCCGCAGCCAGAGCGCGGGCTTTGAGGTCACGTGGGAAAGAAGAAGCGCCGCGTCCCAGGCGGCGTCCGGCACGGAAGCGGCTTCCAGTGCCTGCGTCCCAAGGCGCAGCGCTTGCTTGATGGTCATGCGTTCTCCTTTGCCGGGGATACAATGACGTAGCCCTCGGGGGTGACTTCGCCCTCCATGGGCTCGCCCTTGGCGGCCTTCATGGCGGCGATGGCGACTTCCAGCATGGAAGCATCGGGCTCGGCAGTGGTCAGACGCTGCAGCTGCATGCCCGGCTTGCGCAGGATGTCGCACGCCTTGCCCTCGTGATGCGCGAGGAAGAACAGCGCTTCATAGCTGATGCCCGCTACCAGCGGCAGCAGCACGATGCGGCTCAATACGCGCAGCAGATAGCTGTTACCCATGTTGTATCCGGTAAGAATAAGCACCAGAACATCAATGATGCTGTAGAAAATGATGGAAAGAATGAAGGTGATGAGGATGAAGCTGGTGCCGCAGCGCGGGTGCAGGGTGGTAAACTGCTGCGCGTTTTCGGGCGTCAGTTCAAGGTTGTGCTCGTTGCAGTACACCGTTTTATGCTCGGCCCCGTGATAGCGGAAGGTGCGCAGCATATCGGGAATGCGGCGGCACAGCATCATGTAGCCCACCAGAATGACGGTGCGGACCAGACCGGTGATGAGGTTTTTCATCAGCAGCATGCCGCTGGAGCCCGAATCGGGGAACAGCTTGATGATGGCGTTGGGCAGGAGCACAAACAGCCCCACGCTCAGCACCACCGCCAGCACGGCGGCGACCGCCATGACCACGGTCTCAATGCTTTTGCCCAGCTTTTCGGACAGCCATTTTTCAAACTTGGAGGGCTCTTCCTCTTCCTGACCGCTCATCTTGGCACTGTCGGACAGCGTTTTCATGCCCACGGTGAGCATCATCGCCATGCTGACGGCGCCGCGGATGAAGGGCAGCCCCATCCACTTGTGCTTCTTGGCGGGGGCGACCCAGGGGTCACGCTTCATGACGATGGAGCCATCGGGACGGCGTACCGCCAGCGCCACCCACTCGGGGGAGCGCATCATGACGCCTTCCAGCACCGCCTGCCCGCCGATGTCGACGCGCGTGGGTTCGTCTTTTTTGCTCATAAAACTTCCTTTCCAAAGCGGCAGGACCGCTTACAAAACACTTTTTCCTGTATATTATACCCCATTTGAGGGTCATAAATCAAGGGTCGGCAAATCCCTCCACGGCAATCGCCTTGCCGCTGCGCAGGGAAAAGAGCCACAGCTCCTTAACAGGCAGCCCGGTAATGGTGGAAAGCGCCCGTCCGTACCAGCGCAGCTGTTCGGCGTAGCGGCGGTAAAGCTCGGCGCCGTCACAGCGGTCGGTCTTGTAATCCGCCAGCACCCAGCCATCCCCTTCCCGGAAGCACAGGTCGATGACGCCCTGAATGAGCATGTCCTACGGCATCATATAGAAGGGCCATTCGCGGTGCACCTCAGGCGATTGCAGCATGCGCTGACCAAGGGGTGAGAGCAGGAAGGCGGCGATCTGCTGGCTTTGCAGGGTGTCGTATTCCGGCTGTGTCAGAAGCCCGAGGGACAGCAGCCGGTCCAGCTCAGAACGGATGGGCGCCGTCCGATCGAGGATGGGGAGAGAGGCAATGTCCCTGACTTTGTTCAGGTCGAGCAGCCCCAGCACGCGGTGCATGGCGGTGCCGCGGTCGGCGGCGGAAAGCCCGGCCTCTTTTTTCATAAAGTCGGGCAGCGGCGGCAGGGCACGGGACAGCTCCAGGGGACGGCGCTTGGTATCGGCGGTCTCGTCCTCTTCTTCCTTCAAAGCCGTCTCGTGCGCCAAACGGGTCACGCTTGTCTTTTGACGGTGATGCGGCTTTTCAACGGGATGCATACGGCGCAAAAACTATTCGTTAAAGTCGGTATCCAAAGCAGGGAGCTCCATCGGATGGTCACCGGGAAGCTCCTGATGATATTCGCTTTCGTCGTGAAAACGTACATCCCAGAGGCTGCCGTTCAGGGCGGTGTACAGCTGATCGCGGTTATCCGTGAGCGCGGGCTCGATGGCCTGCCCCACCCATTCCAGCATGCTGGTGGCGCAGCCGCTGGCATAATCACCGGGCGGCAGGCGCCATTTTTTGCGGGCGCTGTCCAGCGACTTGGGGCTGGCCAAAAGAATGAGCCGGTCGCGGGCACGCGTCATGGCCACATAGAGCAGGCGGGCTTCCTCCGCCCGGTCCTCCCTTGCGGCACGTTCGGCAATGGCACGGCCGCCCAGTGTCTGCTCGGCGACACGCTCCTCGGCATCCACCCACTTGAGGGAAAGACCCAGCTGCTGATCGATGCGCAGGGTATCGCCGCTGCGCGCGCCACGGAAGACCCTTGCCAATTCCATGACAAACACCACGGGGAATTCCAGACCCTTGGATTTGTGAATGGTCATGATGCGCACCACATCGTCCTTTTCACTCAGCTCCTTGGCGGTCGTTTTATCGGAAGAGTGCAGGGCGGCCTCGGAATTGCGCAGAAAATCAAACAAAGAATAGCGTGCCCCCTCGTCCTGTGCTTTTTCACACAACAGGCGCAGGTTGGCCTGACGGATGCGGCCGTCCCGCTCCGCCCCGGCGAGGGCATAAATGCCCGTTTCACGCAGCAAATGGCGCAAAAGGGCGTCCACCGTCATCTGTTCGGACAGAAAACGCCAACGGTCAAGGGTATCCAGTACATGGGCAATATCGGGCTCGGTTTCCCGCAGGGCAAAGATACCTTCATATAAATGGGCGTATTTTGCGCATTTCTGGCTGATTTCCGCCAGTCTTTCGGAAGAAAAGCCAAAGCAGGGCGTGCGCAGGGCAGCGAGAAGCGGCAGGTCCTGATAGGGATTATCCAGCACGCGGATGAGGTTGACCATATCCTCCACCTCGCGCTGCTCATAAAAGCTGGCGTCGGCATCGCTGAAGCAGGGAATGCCTTCGTTTTGCAATATGCGGGCAATGGTCTCGCTGCGGCCACTCGCCTGACGAACAAGCAATACAAAGTCCCGCCATTGCAGCTTGCGGTTCTGATAAGGCTGCCCCACCAGCTGCTTGATGCGGCGCGCCGCCTGCTGGGCTTCGTACATCCAGCCGCGGGTCAGTTCTTCGTTTTCGGAGCTCTCTTCCGAGGCGCTTTCTTCTTCTTCCTCCTGCTTGACCCCGCCGATAAGGTGCAATTCGACCGCAGGCCCCATTTCGGCGTCGTTTCGGGCGTTCAGCTCGGCATCCTTGTCATAATCGAGCTCCGCACTGCGCAGAGATGCATCGGGCGTACCCGTTTTGCGCATGGCGCGCTTGAACACGCAGTTGACGGCATCGAGGATGTTCTTGTTGGAACGGAAATTCTGGGAAAGCACGATCTTTCGCTCCGTGCCGTCCGAATCCTTGCTGAAGCTTTCGTATTTGCCCAAAAACAGCGAGGGATCGGCCTGACGGAAGCGGTAAATGGATTGTTTGACATCGCCCACCATAAACAGGCGGTTGCTTTCGGTATGGATCATGCGGACAATGCCCTCTTCGATGCCCGAAACATCCTGATACTCATCGACAAAGATGGCGTCATAGGAGGAGGATACCTCGGCACGGACACGGTCGTCCTTCAGCGCTTCGATGCACAAATGCTCCAGATCATTGTAATCCATCAATCCGCGCAGACGCTTCAGGGCGGCGTAACGGTCGGCAAAGGCGCGTACCAGACGGCAGAGGGCGTTTGCGGGGGCGATGGTATCGGCAATGCGGGAGGATTCGAGGGCAAGATCGAAGCTGACGAGTGATTGCGCCTTTTTGAAGCACTTTGTGGCATCCTTGCGGAAAGCGGTATAGATTTCTTTGGCGTCGGGGTCGGGGGCATTCTTCTTGGTGGCACGGGTCAGCGTGGCAAACTTGAGCCCTTCGATGCTTTTGAGCGCACGCACATCGCTCATGGCGTCACTGATCAGGTCAAAATCGGCTTTACAGCTGTCCGTGTACAGGGCAAGGCTCGGGTGAAGCGCCAGCTGCGCTTCCATCTGCTCAATATACGCCCGCGCCCCTTCCAGCTGCATCAACGCTTCCTTGGCAAAGATCAGCTGCAGCGACCGCAGATACGCGGGGTCGGTCGAGGGCTTGTGCGCGTCGAGCCATTCCCACGGCTCCGGCTGCATCATGATAAAGCCATAGAGCTTTTCTGCCATGTCGACGATCTCTTCATCCTCAAACTGTGCCCGAAGCAGGCGGTCGTCTTCCAAGTCTGACGCGCACATCTGCTCCATTGCTTCGCCCAGAGCGCGCAGACGCAGGGGCGCCAATTGCGGGTCGGAGCCAATGCGGGCGTTGGGGTCGGCGCCGCAAGCCTGAAAGTGTTTTTTGATCACATTGTGGCAGAAAACATGCAGGGTGCTGATCTGCGCCCGCTTGAGGGAACGAAGCTGCTCACGCATATGACGATCCGATGCCGCTTCGGCATCGAGGGCACGTTCCATTTTATCACGAAGCTCGGCAGCCGCGGCACGCGTAAAGGTGATGATCAGCAGACGGGTCACCTCGCCGCCCGCACGCAAAAGACGCAGCACATGTTCAATCAGTACTGTTGATTTGCCGCTGCCGGCGGCAGCGCTGACCAGCGTGTCATGGTTGTCCGCTTCAATGGCTTTCAGCTGATCCTCTGTCCAAACGCGCACGATGATCCCTCCGATTGTTTCACGTGAAACAATGGATTCTTCCAAATCACAATGTTTCACGTGAAACATTTTCACACAATAAGAATGATATATAATAGGATATAACTGTTTCAGTAAATTGTCAATCATCCTTGACAAATACCGGGGAGGGGTATAAAATAATCTCCGGAATATATACCCCCGGGAGGTAATGTAAAATGAAAGAATGCTGCTGCACAGAACGCACCACCGAGCGGGACGCCGCCGAAAAAAAGAAGCTGCTTGACCGGCTCAGCCGCATCGAGGGACAGATCCGCGGCATCCGCACCATGCTGGAAAAGGACGCCTACTGCGCCGATGTGCTGACCCAGTCGGCGGCGGCACGGTCCGCGCTGGATGCCTTCAACCGGCAGGTGCTCAGCCGCCACATCCATACCTGTGTGATGCAGGACATGGCCGAAGGCAAGGCGGATGCCCCCGTTGAGTTGTGCGATCTGATCTTGAAATTGGTCAAATAATGTATAATATGGTAAATACTTGACAGTTACGAACATTTTACATATAATGTACGAAGAGGCAAACAATGAAACAATATCAGGTAACGGGTATGAGCTGCGCCGCATGCTCCGCCCGCGTGGAAAAGGCGGTCAAAGCGGTTCCCGGGGTGGCGGAATGCGCCGTCAGCCTGCTGACCAACAGCATGGGCGTGGAAGGCTCCGCCAGCGACAAGGACATCATCAAAGCCGTGACCGAAGCAGGCTATGGCTGCAGCGTCAAGGGTGAGGCGCAGACAAAGACCGCGTCCTCTGCCGATGAGCTGACCGATACCGAAACGCCGAAAATGATCCGCAGGCTTATCATCAGTGTGTGCCTGCTGCTGCCGCTGATGTATGTATCGATGGGCGGCATGATGTGGGGCTGGCCGCTGCCCGCGTTCCTGCAAGGAAACGTGATGGCATGTGCCCTGTGGCAGCTGCTGCTGGCGGGCATTGTGATGGTGGTCAACCAGAAATTCTTTGTCAACGGCTTCAAGGGGCTGATGCACAAGGCGCCCAACATGGATACGCTGGTGGCGATGGGTTCGTTCACTTCCTTCGCGTGGTCTGTGGTGACGCTCTTCCGCATGACAGCGATGCCCGAACATGCGATGCACCTGTCGCACGAGCTCTATTTTGAGTCGGCGGCCATGATATTGACCCTCATTACCGTGGGCAAAACGCTGGAAGCCCGCAGCAAGGGCAAAACGACAGACGCGCTCAAAAGCCTTATCAAGCTTTCTCCCCGCACAGCCACGGTAGAAAGGGATGGCAAGCCCGTTTCGGTGCCCATTGAAGAGGTAAAACCCGGCGATATCTTTCTTCTGAAGCCCGGTGACAGCGTGCCTGTTGACGGTACGGTCATTGAAGGCAGCGGCTCGGTCAATGAGAGCGCGCTGACGGGCGAAAGCGTGCCCGCCGATAAGACGGTGGGCGACCGTGTAAGCGCCGCCACCATCAACCTGAACGGCTCCCTGCGCTGCCGTGCGGAGCGTGTGGGCGAGGATACGACGCTGGCGCAGATCATTCGTCTGTGCTCTGATGCCGCGGCGACCAAGGCACCCATTGCACGATTGGCGGACAAGGTCAGCGGCGTGTTTGTGCCCGCGGTGCTGGGCATTGCGGCGGTGACGCTGGTCATCTGGCTGCTGATGGGCGAAAGCGCGGGTTTTGCGCTGGCGAGGGGCATCAGCGTGCTGGTCATCAGCTGCCCCTGCGCGCTGGGTCTGGCGACGCCTGTCGCCATCATGGCGGGCAGCGGTGTGGGCGCCAGAAACGGCATCCTGTTCAAGACGGCGGCTTCTTTGGAGCGGGCGGGGCGTACGCGTGTGGCGGCGCTGGACAAGACGGGCACCATCACCGAGGGTGTCATGAGCGTGACCGATGTGCTGCCGGAGGGCGGCTCCGAAGAAGAGCTGCTGCGCATGGCGGCGTCCCTTGAGATGCAAAGCGAGCACCCTGTGGGGCGTGCCATTGTAAAAGAGGCTGAAAAGCGCGGCATCAAGACCGAAAACGTGACCGATTTTGCCGCTTTGCCGGGCAAAGGATTAAAGGGCAGGCATGCCCGTGGGCTCATTGTGGGCGGCAGTGCCGGCTATATTGCGGAGATCTCCGCTTTGACCGACGATGTCAAAAAACAGGCGGAAAAGCTTTCCGACGAGGGCAAAACGCCGTTGTGCTTTGCCGTTGACGGACGCTACATCGGCATGATCGCTGTGCGCGACACGCTCAAGAGCGACAGTGCCGAGGCCATCGGACAGCTCAAGAACATGGGCATCCGCGTGGTGATGATCACAGGCGACAACGCCCGCACCGCGGCAGCGATGGCCAAAGCCGCGGGGGTGGACGAGGTGCTTTCCGGCGTGCTGCCCGACGGCAAGGAAGCCGCTGTGCGGAGCCTGAAAAAGTACGGACCTGTCATGATGGTGGGCGACGGCATCAACGATGCCCCTGCACTCATCAGCGCCGATGTGGGCGCTGCCATTGGCGCCGGTACCGATGTGGCCATTGACGCGGCGGATATTGTGCTGATGAAGAGCAGCCTTTCCGATGTGGCGGCGGCCATCCGCCTGTCCCGTGCGACACTGACCAACATCCGTGAGAACCTTTTCTGGGCATTTTTCTACAATGCCGTGTGCATTCCGCTGGCTGCCGGTGCGTTTATCCACTGGACGGGCTGGCAGATGAGCCCCATGCTGGGCGCCGCCGCCATGAGCCTTTCCAGCTTTTGCGTGGTGAGCAATGCCCTGCGCCTGAACCTGATCGATATTCATTCCCCCAGGCATGATCATCGTCTGAAGGGCAAGGCACCGAAGATGACGGTGCTGGAGCTGGAGGTGGAGGGCATGATGTGCCACCACTGCGAGCGGGCGGTATCCGAGGCGCTGTCGGCAATCGACGGCGTGGCGGACGCCTCTGCCAACTTTGAGACCGGGCGGGTCGTGCTGACCTGCGTTAAACCCATTCCGGAGCAGGCGCTCCGCCAAGCCATTGAAGAGGCGGATTATGCCCTGCTGTCCATGAAAGAACAGGAGAAATAAGCCATGAACATGAATCAGCGCCGCGAAAGGATCGTGCAGCTTGTCAACGGCGGGGGCTCGGTGAGCTTCAGTACGCTAAAAAAAGAGTTTCCGCAGATATCGGAAATGACGCTGCGCCGCGATCTGGAGTATCTGGATCAGGCAAAACAGCTGATCCGCACGCATGGCGGCGCGCGCAGCGTGGAGGTGCTGGTGGGCACGGATGACCTGCTGCCCCGCCGTACGCAGCGCAACGCGCAGGAAAAGCAGCAGATCGCCGTCAAGGCGGCGCAGCTGCTGCAGGAGAATACAACGGTGTTCCTCGATTCCGGCTCCACCTGCACGGAACTGGCCCGGGCGTTCCCCGACGGACCGTACATGATCTTTACCACCTCGGTGGGCTGCGC
>JAKSQG010000067.1 GCA_024404275.1 Clostridia bacterium
GCACCGCTGCGGCATTTTGCAATGTCAGCATCCCGATCGCCAGCTGAATGATCCAAAGAATCAGCAGATGAACGGGATACACCGCATAGGCTGCCCATTTGGGGAAGGGTGTACGGCTTTTTGTCCTCATCAGCATCAGGGGCAGCGCCAGCAGGGACATGGCTTGCAGCCGAAGAAAGGGAGCGACAAAGTTCAGGGCACAAAAGTCCTTCACGATGGGCATTTTTGTCAGATTCATACCAAACAGCGTGGTGATGGCTGTTGTCCCCTGTCCCCAGAAGGCGCAGTAGGCGATCATCACGGCGGCGATGGCACCGCGGCGTTCGCGTGCCAGATACAGCAGCATCATCAGCAGCACGCCTTTCCAACCGTAATCGGTGCTGTATAACGATGTCATCAGCAGCACCGCCGCAGGCGCCCACAGGCGGGAGCCGTCCTTGTTTTCCCGAATGCCCCAGATGCCCAGCAGTCCCAGCAGCAGCGTAAAAAAGACGTTGCCGTTCTGCCACGTATGGTGCATGCCCAGCATGTACAGCGGCTGTGAGATGATGGCCGCAATCAGCAGCCGCAGGGCATAGCGCGGTATACTGCGCGTGTGACAGGCGCCCACCACAATGCACCAGCAGTACAGCGGAAAGGCGATGCGCCCGAGAATACGCATTTCCGGCACGCTGCCGCAAAAACGCACGCCGACATGGTCGATGATCATAAAGATCAGCGCCAGCCATTTGAGCAGACCCGTATCGGTGTTGCCCGCGATTTCATCCTTGTATTTCAGCATGTTTTTTCTCTCTTGCAAACAATAAAAGGGGCGGCGCTGCCGCCCCCGTGAATGTGGTGAAAGGAGTTATTCCGCCAAAGTCAAGCTGCTTAGCAGTGACGTCATGCGCTCCGCAGTGATCGGTTCATGGGAGCGCAGGGCGAAGGTGATCTGTACGCTGTCATGCAAGCCCAGCACAAAAGCAATGTGCCAAAGCCCGGCTTCATTTTCGGCTTCATGCAGGCTGTACACAAAACGGTGCTCCGCATAGGTGCCCAGCTCGCCGTTTTCCAGCGAGCCATCCCGCACATAGTCATACAGCGCCTCATCCAGCGTCTTTTCTTCCTGCCGGGTCAGGTAGAGAATGATGAGGTCATCCCCATTCAGCAGATAAGCCACCTGCCCCTGACGCATCTGGTATTCGCTCAGTTCCTGCGCCTCATATGCTTCAGGCAGCTGCCATTGAAGCCCCGCAGGCCCCAGCGTCAGCATTTCTTCTGCCGCAGCGCAGCAGCAAAGCAGCACAAGCGCGATAAGCAGGCAGAGTACTTTTTTCATTCTTTATTACCCCTTATTGACGGTTCGGCGCGTTGCAGGAGGTGCAGGGCAGCAGATGGCGATAGGCGGCGTCGTTCAGCTCGGTGTATTTGAAGCTGCCTTTCAACGGCCTGTATTTAGTGCTGACCTTGCTGCACTCGTTGCTGGCGTGGTACTGACTGCCGCCGTCGGGATTGTAGTACAAAATCTGATTGGGATCGGGCGTTGCCGTGGGAATCAGCGTGTACACGGGCGTCGGCACCGGGGTCACCTTGATCTATGTATGGGAGGAGAGCGAGTTGGGATCGATGTACCACACGCCGTTGACACGGATCATCAGCACATCGTACTGATAGGTGACCGGCGAGGAGCCCGTGCCCTTATCGATTTCGGCACGCATGGTGATGGTGCGGCTGTCGTAGGATTCATCGCCGGCCACGTTGAGGATGGTGTAATCGATGGGTACGCTGATGCCGCGGATGGTAAAGATGGCGTGCAGCGGGTCGGCCTGACTGTTTTTCCAGGCGGGTGTGCAGTAAGCCAGCATCATTTCCTCATCCTGGTTCATCCAGGCAGCCATGAACATTTCCAGACGGCCCTGCGCCTCGGATTTGCTGTCCGGCGTAGCGGTGGGGCGCACCGCGTTGCTGGTGGGGTTGGCGGCCGCCAGGGCACTGACATCGCTGGCTGTCACATCGCGGCTGAACAGCGAAGAAGGGGCTGTGCTGTCGGTGGGATTGGGTACCGCCGCCGGCTTGATGAGCGGCGTGGTAAACCACAGCACCGAGGCAGCCGATACGATCATCATGGCGATATACAGCAGCGTGATGGTGGGGCGGGCCTGCGGTACAAAGGCCTGAGCCGCCCACATCCAAAGCAGACAGACCAGCGACAGGGTCAAAAATACCAGATTGGGCTCGGTATACCCCAAAATCAGGCTGACGATAAACAGCAGCGGCAGCACCGCCGTGAACATCAGCTGCAGCAGATGCTGACTGCGGCGGCCGGGGGAGCGGCGGGGGCGGCGCTCATCCGCTTCGTGGTAGCTGCCGTCCCTTCTGCGATAATTTTTAAACTGCGCCATCGGCGAATCGGAGTATCTCCGGCGATCCTCGCTCATAGGTGAGATCCTTTCTTAACGTTGCTTTTGTTTATTATAGCACAGGCTGCCCGGCGGCGGCATGGACAAAAATGTAAATTTACTGTTTGACCGCAATGCAGGGGGTGAGAATGGATACATATGTGGCCCCGGCGGCGGTCAATACATCGGCACAGGCGCGTGCCGTGGCCCCGGTGGTGCGCACATCATCCACCAACAGAAGCCGCAGCCCCTCGGCAGCGGGGTCTGCCGCGAAGGCGCCGCGCAGGTTGCCGGCCCGGTGCATGGCGTCCATGCGCGCCTGCGGGCGGGTGTTGCGTATCCGGCGCAGCAGCGGCAGTACGGGCAGACCTACCCGGGGACCTGTCAGGCGGCAGATGAGCTCTGCCTGATTGATACCGCGCAGCCGCTGCCTTGCGGGATGCAGCGGCACGGGCACCAACGCGTCATATTCATGCGCGGGAAAGACCATCGGCAGAAAAGCGCACAGCGCCTCCGCCGCCTCATCGGTATAACCGAATTTCAACGCTTTGACCAGCGTGTTGGCGGGAGGCGCGTACACATAGGCGCCGTATCCTGCCCGCAGCCCCTCCATGCCGCCAGTTTTGCAGTAGCGGCATTCGCCGCGTCCGTTCATGGGTGTCATGCATCGGGGACACAGGCCTTCCGTCAGGCGCAGCTTCAGCAGCTGCGCCCGGCAGTCGGGACACAGACAGTATTTATCATCCGCGCGGCGGGGATCTTCACATACCAGACAGTTGGCCGCGTGCGGAAGCAGCGCGGCATCCACCGCCTGAAGGATCTGACGGAACATCAGCCGACGCGTTCGTGCTCAACAGCCTTGAAGTAAGGCTTGCCGATGAGCAGGAATACGCCGCCCAGCACAAACAGCAGGATCAGCGACAGAATGCCGAAGGAGGCCTTCTGCGTCAGACCGTAGACCAGCTCGTACAGCGCGGGACCGATGACACAGGCAAACTTGCCGAAGATATCCATGAAACCGTAATATTCGCCGCTGCGCTCCGCGGGAATGATCTGGCCGAAGTAGCTGCGGCTCAGGGCCTGAATGCCGCCCTGTACGGTACCCACCAACGTGGCCAGGATCCAGAACAGCACATTGCCGATCGTCAGCGCGGCTTCGGCGGTCAGACCCAGCATGTCGTGGAAGTCCACTGTGAAGCCCATGGCAAAGCCCACCACAGTAATGAAAGCATACATCATGACCGCCGCGGTGATGAGCTTCAGGGCGCCCAACTTGCGGCTCCAGTTGCCGAAAAGAATGGAGCAGGGCATGGCCACGATCTGCGTGACCAGCAGCGCCAGCACCATGCCGATGGTTCCCAGACCCAGCGTATCGCCGTAGTTGGTAGCCATGGAAATGATGGTATCCACGCCGTCAATGTAGAAGAAGTACGCCGCCAGGAAGAAGAAGACCGCCTTGTTTTTGATGATCTGACGGGCGGTGATCCACACATTCTTCCACGCGGAGCTGATCAGTTCCTTGCGGGGGGTATCGACATAGCTGATCTGATGCACGTGCTTCATGAAGGGCACGGAGAACACCAGCCACCAGACGGGAACGATCAGCACAGCAAGGCGCATGGACAGCTCATTCATATCCATCACCAGCATGATGGCGATGGAAATGAGGAAGGGGATGGTACTGCCGCCGATGTAACCCATGGCGTAGCCCCAGGTGCTGACCTTGTCCATGCGGTCGGCTGTAGTGACATCGGTCAGGAAGCTGTCATAGAACAGGCAGGAGCCCGAGAAGCCGATGCGGCTGATGACCAGACCCACCAGCATCAATTGCCAGCTGCCTACCAGACCCATCAGCCCCGTAAAGACAGCGCCGATGAGCATAAAGCCAAACCACAGCTTTTTTTTCATGCCGCGGAAATCGGCAATGGAGCCGAGAAGAGGCGCCAGCGCCGCCACCGCCAGGTTGGCCAGCGACACGGCATAGCCGTACAGCTGACTGCCGGTGGGATCGGCGATCTTGTTGTACAGGATGGGGAAGATCGCCGCCATGACGTTGGTGGCGTAGACCGAGTTGGCCCAGTCATAGAAGATCCAAGACCACTCCGCACGGGAAAAACGCTTGGTTTTACCTTTCATTATTATGCCTCCGCGTTCATCATCAGGCTTCGCTTGCCGCGCCGCCTGTAATCAGCTGTGCTTCGGGCAGCGTCTCCACCCAACGGCAGAATTCCCGCCATTCGGGCAGACGGTGGGTGCGGCGCTGCTGATAAATGGTCTTCAGCTGGCGGTAATTGGTGGTCATGCGCGCCGTCAGCCGGAAACCGCTGGGAATGTTGTAGAGTACATGCAGATAGTTTTCGGGGGTCTGATCGGCATTGTACGCGGCGATCTTTTCCCGCAGGATATCGATGATGCGGCTGTCCACATACTCGTTGCACTGACGGGCGGGGTCCAGACGGGTGATACGGTGCATCGTGCTCTGGCTGGATACAAAGTCCAGAAAATGATAACGCTCCGCTTCCACCCAGGCTTTGTTGGAAAAGGTCAGGTCAAACTGCACGATGACACCCGTCAGCCACTGATCGTGACCCGTGCCGGTGGGTACCGTTGCCAGATTGGAAATGCCCTTGGTGAGATCGCCGCTCAGGCTTTCGACATCCACGGACATGGGAAATTTGGCACCGCGGATGCTCTCCTCCAGGCCAAAAACGCTTACATGATCTACAATCTGCATTTAATTCTCCTTGATGTTGAAAGGCTCACAGCAAAGCGCCCGGGTATGACGGTTGTCTTCACAGTCAAAGCCCGTTTTGTAGGAACGGTTTTCAAACATGTTTTCGGCGATTTCTTCGCCGTCGTAGATGCACCGTGCCGCCGCGGCGATCCATTTTTCCGCCCGTGTGGCCGCCTGATCCATGCGGTCAAAGAAGGAATCACGGCTGACTTCGCCCTTGTCACAGGGATGCATCCACTCGTGATGCGCCTCGTTGGCAACATCGATTTGCGGGCGTTCCTTGCCGTAATAGCACAGCGAAGTCAGATCGTTTTTGCTTTTGCCGTTATCCACACGGCGCAGCAGGCGGTCGAGCAGGCCGGTGCGGTCCTGCATCAAAAGATAAAACAGCCTTTGCGAAAAGATGCAGCGATCCATATCCGCCGAGGCGTTTTCCCAGCCGTACACCGTTTTGAACACACGGTCCAGCCCGGGACGGATCCCCTTCGGCAGATGCCTCATATACAATACTTTTTTCAGAATGGGACGCCCGGGCAGCTTTTCCCTTTTCTTCACCATCAGGTCCAGGGCGCGCTCCAGATAGGTATGGTTGCCGCGGTACATCCGTGTCGCCTCGGTGCCGTCATAATGCCCCGTGCGGTAGATGATATAGGGATGGGCGGCGCTGTCCAGCGCGTAATGGCACAAAAAGCCCGCCAGATAGGAAAACAGCAGGTCCCGTTCGGCGCTCTGTTGTGCTTCGCGGCACAGCGCGGTCAGAAAAGCACCGGTCTTTTTGTTGTGCATCTCACCGCCGTGCGCGGGCTTGCCTTCCTGACGGGAGGGCAGATAAAAGCGATAGGAGAACCAGGGGTCGGGGCCCAGCGTAGCCAGGTCGAACAGCCCGCGGTGAATGCTTTCCCGCCGCTGCGGTGTCAGCGCGTGCAAGACACGGTTACCCAGACAGTAGTGTGCCAGAATATCCGGCATGCCGCTTCCCTCCTGCCATAATAATTCACGATATTATAGCATAGTCTGCCGAACAAAATCAAGCAAAGTGCAAGCAAAGAACGCCCCGGGTGCCGGACGAGGACAAGGATCCAAAAGAAAAAATGCTTCGGTACACTTTCAGTACACATTTTGTGTTATATTATTTATGATGTATCGGAGGAAACGCGGAAAAAAGAGGTTTGCCGCATCTCCGACCGCAAAGAAGAAAAGGCATGGCAGGACCGTAATCAATAAAAACCGAAGAAGATGAAAGGGCATTACCGCGGTGGGCGAGGCGCTGGCGGATATGTATCCCGGCTCTTTGGATGCCTATGCCGAGCTGGTGGCCACCATTGTGGATGGACAGGCTGTCTATCAGGCGTAAGAAAGCACCGTGCAACGGCAGAAAACAGAAAGGTACGATATCATGAACTGGAAATCCCAAAACCGCAGCGCTTTTTTGCACAAAAAGGCGAATCTGGATCAGATGGTACGGCATACATTTCTGGAGGGCGATCAGGCGATCATTCCCTGCCGCGTCCGCGATTACAGCGACATCATCAGTCCCTACAGTGTGGAAGGCTGCGAAACGCTCAACCCGGATTTTCAGGCGTACATCCTGGACATCATCCGCTTTATTCCCGATGAATACGGTATTGTGCTGGAAATCGACGGCCCCGAGTTTTCCCAGGAGCAGCAGGAAAGCATCGTGTCGACCGTCAAGACCGATATGCTCTATGACCTGGGTGAGGCGGAAGAGCAGGAGAATGCCGCGTTCAGGAACTTTTTGTGGATGATCGCCGGCTGCGTCGGCATGGGTGTGTTTCTGACCTTTGCGCATTTTGTGCTCGACATTGCGCACGAGTTTTTCTACATCGTGTTCTGGTTCTTTGCCGATACGCTGGTGCGTTATCTGCTGCAGGAGCGCTCCGACAAGCGCTACAGCCGGCTGCTGGCGGGCCGTCTGGCCAGCATGAGCCTGCGCTTTGGAAAAAAGGACGGTTAATCGTCCGATAAATACGATCGGCATCCCGAATCAGCAGGCCCTGCGTCGTCGCAGGACCTGCTTTTTTTGCCTCCTGACGTAAAAAATAAAAAAGTTGACAAAAATGCTTTTTTCTCTTTTTTCCGGTACGCTTTTGGTACACCTGACCTGTTATACTGGCCATGTCAGATCGATAAAGCCACCGCAAACGGCGGCAGGCGATATCAATCGGAACCATTTTCAGGAGGAATGATTGTTATGAAACGTACCCTTTCCGTTTTGCTTCTTATGGCCCTGATCGCCGCTATGCTGATGCCTACCATGGCCTTTGCCGTAAGCAACCCCAATTCCCGTTTTGTCAAGACCGGCAACGGCAAGCCCCTGAACGTGCGCTCCGGCCCCGGCAGCAACAATGAAGTTTTCTTCCAGCTGCCCTATGGCACTCAGGTAGAAGTGATCGACACCCATGGCGACTGGTGCCTGATCCGTCCCTATGATGAAGCTCTGTGGAAAAAGGCCAACAACAGCACCAACATGTGGGTAGCCAAGTCCTTCCTGGTGACCAAGAACCCCGGCCCCTGGAAAAAGCCCGAAGGCCCCAGCTACGAGGATGTTGACGCCGCCCTGCGCGAGATCAAGCCTCTGGAGTATCCCGTGCTGGCCGAAGTTGTGACTTCCCGTCCTTCCAACTACGTGCATCTGCGTTGGATCCCCAACACCAGCGCCCGCTATTCCGCTCAGTACCTGGCCGGTGAACAGCTGCTGGTGCTGGCTCAGAGCAAGACCTGGTCTCAGGTGCTGGACCTGGCGGACGGCCATGTCGGCTTCATCCTGACCAACAACGTCAACCCCCTGCTGGAGCTGAATGAGGAAGTGGAAGCCGCGATCGTGGAACTGCTGCAGAACTTTGAAGAGCCCGAAGCCGTCGGTGCTGCCCAGTAATCACCCCGAATGGATTGATTTAGGAGGATAATTGCTATGAAAAAGCTGCTTGCTATCGTGATGGCTGTGATGATGCTGATGGGCGTTGCCCTGGCTGAAAACGCCAAGACCCCTGTTGTTTACGACAACAACCTGACCCTGAACATGGTTTTCCCCGCGGACTACGAAGTGTCCATCGAAGACAACGGCATGTACAAGCTGATCCGCATGACCAAGGAAAATGCCCCCGAGCTGACGCTGCTCATCTGCCCGGATGACGAGTACGCCGATCTGGAGCGCCTCAACGACATGGAAGAAGCCGATCAGGAAGCCTTCACCCTGAGCCTGATGGAAGACTACCATGACGCCAATGTGACCTGGCTGAAGACCGAGTTTGATACCGATGTGGTTCTGCTGAATGAAAACAGCGCCACCATCGATTACGCCGAGCTGGTCACCCTGTATCACGGTTACCTGATCGACCTTCAGATCGTCGCTCTCGATGACAAGGCTGTGACCGAGGATGACATTGCCGTAGCCATGAAGGTGCTGTCCGATATGGACTTTGTCTACACCGGCAAGTAAGAAAAACAGTCCGGTACAAAGGACCCTGCAGTAATCTGCAGGGTCCTTCATTATTCCGGAGCGTGAGAAGGTACCGAATCTGCGAAATCTGGGCGGCATGGAGGTGGCGAGCGGAAAACACATCCCCTGCAAGATGTTACCTGTGAAAGATGAACTCTCGCCTTCCCATGTTGCTAATACTAATCGTAAGTAGCATCAAGTGTATGGAATCCATAAGCTTCATATATTTTCTCGAGAGCAGAAACAGCACACATATTACGTTTCAGGTGTGCACTCTTACTGATGCGACGCTCATATGACTCAACAAGTGATTGTATCATCAACTGCTCAT
>JAKSQG010000068.1 GCA_024404275.1 Clostridia bacterium
GCCTTCGGGTCGGTACCAAAGCTCATGCCGCCGCCGTGTACATTGGGGCAGCTGATGTTGACCTCCAGCCAACCCACCTGCTCCTCTTTATCCAGCTTGCTGCAGACTTCTACGTATTCATCCACCGAGAAGCCGCTGACATTGGCCATCACAGGCTTATGGAAGCATTGTTTCAGTTTGGGCAGTTCCTCGGAAATGACCTTTTCCACACCGGGATTCTGCAGACCCACGGCATTGAGCATTCCGGCGGGCGCCTCCGCAATGCGCGGGGAGGCGTTGCCAAAGCGCGGTTCGCGTGTAGTGCCCTTGAAGGAGAAGGTTCCCAGCGTGTTGATATCGTAATACTCGTTGAATTCGTAGCCGTAGCCAAATGTGCCGGACGCCGGAATGATCGGGTTATCCATTTCAATGCCGCACAGGCTGACACTCAGTCTTCCCACTTGATCTCCTCCTTCTTCATCACCGGACCCTCACGGCAGATGCGTTTGTAGCCGGTAATGGTCTTGCAGCTGCAGCCCATGCAGGCACCGAAGCCGCAGCCCATGCGTCTTTCGAAGCTGAACTGTCCTTCCGTCTTGCAAGTCTTATAGACCGCCTTCAGCATGGGCTCGGGACCGCAGGTATAAAAGTAGGTGTAATCCACATCGCCGAGGGCGTCTGTCACAAAGCCCTTCACACCGGCGGAGCCATCCGCGGTAGCCACAATGACCTGTGCCCCCAGTTTTTTGAATTCCTCTTCATAGAAAACTTCGTCCGCTCGGTTGAAGCCCAGCACCGCCGTGACCTGTTTGCCCTCGGCGATGAGCTTGCGTGCCAGACCATACAGCGGCGGCACGCCGACGCCACCGCCCAGCAGCAGCGGCTTTGCTCCGCTCAGCGCCGTGTCATAGCCGTTGCCCAGTCCAAGCAGCACATCCAGCTTTTCGCCGGGCTTCATGCCGGCCATCTGTTCTGTGCCGTGACCCACCACCTTGTAGATCAGCGTCAGTTCTTTTTCATCCCAGTCGCAGACCGAAATGGGACGGCGCAGATACAATCCATCCAGGCGGATATTGACAAACTGACCGGGCTTGACGATGGCGCTCATATCGCCTTCCAGCTTCATGCGCCACACATTCGCGGTCAAAGGGGTATTCTCCGTAATCGTCAGGATCTCCTGCTTCATGCCAGCACCTCCTTCAATGTTTCATCACAGTAAACGGTCTTTCCGCGGCAGACAGTCATCAGGCAGCGGCCATCCACCGTCTGTCCGGCAAAGGGCGTGCTCTTGCCCATGGAAACAAACTCCTTGGGATCGATCACCGTTTGCACGCCCAGATCAAACACCGTGTAGTCATCTTCCGTATCAATGCCAAAGCGCTCACAGGGAGCATCATGCATCAATCGCACCAGGTCTTTCAGTGTCAGAATGCCTGTTTTGACAAGCCCTGTATACATCAGCAGGAACGACGTCTCCAACCCCACAACGCCCATGGCACTTTTTTCAAGGCCGCGGCTTTTTTCCTCCGCGCTGTGCGGGGCATGGTCCGTTACAATCATATCGATCGTACCGTCCAGAATGCCTTCGATCAGCGCTTCGCGGTCGCTCTTGTCACGCAGCGGCGGGTTCATCTTGAAGCGCGCATCCTCCTGCAGGCAGCTGTCATCCAGCAGCAGATAATGCGGTCCCGTCTCGCAGGTCACATTCACGCCCTCCGCCTTGGCGCGGCGGATGACTTCAATGCTCTCTTTGGCAGACACATGACACACATGGTAGGCACAGCCGGTCTCCTTGCTGAGTTTCACATCACGGGCGATGGGTGCCCATTCGGATTCAGAGCAAATGCCCCTGTGTCCGTGTGCTTTGGCATATTCGCCGTCATGGATGTATCCGCCCCGCAGCAGGCTGTTCTCCTCGCAGTGCGCGGCAATGATCTTTCTCATCGGTCCGACCTTGTGCATGGCGGCACGCATCATGTCCTCATTCTGCACACCTTTGCCGTCATCGGAGAAGGCAATCACCTGCTCCTTCAGCCCCTCAAGGTCAGACAGTTCCTGTCCCATCTCCCCCATCGTGATGGTACCATAGGGATACACCCTCACCACTGCATCCCGATCGATCAGGTCCTGCTGCACTTTGAGATGCTCCGGTGTATCCGGCGTAGGGTTCAGGTTGGGCATAGCGCAGATGGCAGTCACACCGCCCCTTGCCGCTGCCCGTGTTTCGGTGGCAATGGTCGCTTTATAAGAAAAACCCGGTTCACGCAGATGCACATGTACATCCACCAAACCGGGTACGATCAGATAACGGTCGGAAAGAGAAAACGACTCCCGCAAAACAGGAAAAAAGCCATCCTCCGTGCAAAGGCGCTTCAGTTCATCCGCGTTGCAGAAACCATACCGCATCGGCTGTCCTCCCACAAAAAAAGCTTTCCCTCATCAAGGAAAAGCTAAAAAAGCTTACTTCAAGCCATCGGCATTGCTGCCGCCGCTGTCCTTGATGGTTTCACGGAACCATCTTAAAGGTTCAGTATATTGTATCCCAGCAGGACTGTTTTTGTCAAGACTGTCCGATGCATTTGTTCCACGACAACCGTCCATTGAGAAGGTCCGTCCCATATCCCGGATGAAAACTATTCGCTTGACATTTTTCCCGTTCCGTTTTTTCAAGGGTTTTACCAGAAAGCGTGCCGATAAAAGGATAGGCTGACATAACATCCGCCGCTCCTCTTCTCCCACTCAGCAAAGGCCAAATAAAAGCGCCGCTGCAAACCAGCGACGCTTTTATGCTTTCCTGATAATCAGGCGGCTTCCGCGTACAGAGCTTCGACATTGAACAGATACATGGACACGCCGCTTTCTTCATCGTACATCATCCAGGCATCATCTTCGGCGACATAGAACATCACCACTTCTTCGCCGGTGCTCAGAACAACATACAGCACGTACACGCCATCTTCGCCGGCAACGATCTCATAGGTGCCTTCAGCGGTCTCCTCTTCGGTACCGAAGCAGCAGGCGTTGGAAGCACCCTCTCCGTTTCCGCGTGATGAGGAGGTAATGTAAAACAAAAAAGCCTTAGGATTCCTCCAAAGGCTTTACTGGAGCTGATGGGCGGATTCGAACCGCCGACCTCATCCTTACCAAGGATGCGCTCTACCGGCTGAGCTACATCAGCAACGATAATTATTATAAACGAAGTCCCTCCAAAATGCAATACCCCGCGCGAAAAAATTTTAATCTTTTTTCAACTGATGGCCTCATCGCTTTTTTTATCACAAATTTCAAATTTTTGAAACAAAAGTACGTCCAAATGCGTTATAATAGATGAATCAAACAAATGGAGGCCTGCGCTCATGAAAAAAGCCCTTGCCCTGCTCCTTTGCATTCTTTGCTGTCTTACGCTTTGCGGCAGCGCTTTGGCGGATGTCCCAGTCTACCGCATCATCAACAACAATACTTCACAGAACGGCACCGCCGTATATACCCTGCCCAGTGAAAGCTCCCAGCGGCTGGCAGTCTATTATAATGGTGTCATCGTGCAGCAAACTGCCGAGGTCAGCAGCGACTGGGCGCTTGTCACCATCGGCGAAGGCACCGGCGCACAGCAGGGTTATATTCTGAAAAAGTATCTGGCCAACCCTGCCACCAGCATGATCATCAGCCGCGTTGAAACCGCCACCATCAATCACAGCGGATCCGTCATGGAGCCGCTTGTCAGCCGTGACGGCAGCCGCATCATGTATCTGCCCAATGGCACCACCGTGCAGATTCTGGGCGTGGTCTCCTCCATGACGGTGGGTACCATGACCGAAGCCTATCTGCACGTCATGTACTGCGGTCTGGCCGGCTATGTCCCCCAGCGCTATGTGCAGACGGCCTCCAGCCAGCCCACCGCTTTCCCCGTGGTACCCGTTGTTACCGCCACGCCCTACCGCCCCGTGGTGACCTCCACCCCCGTGGCCACCGAGGCCCCCTGGAACGGTCCTGCCTACGGCACCCATCCCATCAGTCAATGGCCTTTGGAAAAGCCCTCGTTTGGTACAGTGGCCTATGTCAACAACCCCAACCCCATGGATCGCCTCCATCTGCGCAAGAACCCCAAATCAGGCGCCACGTCCTTTGGCAAGTACTACAACGGTACACAGGTTCTGGTGCTGGATTATGTGGACGCCGAATGGGTGCATGTCGCCATCGGCAATCTGGAAGGCTACATGAACACTTCCTTCCTCGTGTTTGATGAGGCTTTTGCCCCCGCTTCCGTGCTGCCGATCATGACCGTCAACATCAACAACCTCAACCTGCGCGAAGGTCAGTCCACCTCTTCCCACTCTCTTGGTCAGTATCCCAAGGGCACGCAGGTGGTGCTGCTCGGTTTCAACGATACGTGGGCACATGTGGCCGTCAACGGCGTAACCGGCTTCATGATGGGCAAGTACCTCAAATAATTCTCTTCTTTTAATAATAACCGTTTCATTTTTCGGGGGAAGCACACCCGCTGCAGGGCACGCTTCCCCCTGTCTTGTTTTTCTCCCCCGTTTTGACAAAGCCCCTTCCCCGCGGTATAATAAGAAAGATACGGAAAGGAACACACGCCATGCGCAAAATGATCCTGTTGTTTGTTATTCTGCTGATGCTGGGCAGCAGCGCCCGGGCTCAGGTCATCACAGGGCCCGACCGGCTTCCACACGCGGAAAGCCCCGCATTGAATGCGTTGCTGCAGGAAGCGCTTGCCCCTGTCACCGAGCCGCTCGAAACCATCGTATGGCAGCTGCCCGGCACATCTGTATTCAGTGTATATGTCACCTACAGTACCGGCTTTCGCGCCGGTCACGATCATATCGCCGGCATCTCCCTGCTGATGGATGCTGACAACGAATGCCTGCTTTCCCCTGCCGATTTGTTTGAAGATTGGGACGGCTTCACCGCGTGGCTGGAAAACGACATGGAAGAAAACATCGAATCTGCCCTGTCAGATTATCAGGATACCGAAGGTCTGCTTCCTCTGCCGCTTGAAACGGCTTCCTTCGGTCCCTGCGGCATGACGCTGCATTACGATGTCGAAACCTACTGTCTGCTGTCCGGTCGCGCCGGTGAACTGATGTGGCGTTGGGATGAACTTTTTCCCTGGCTCAAGGACGCGTACCGTCCCCTTCCGCAAACCGCCGAAAGGATGATGGCCGCCGCCGCTGAAGGCCGCCTGCCGCTGGTCCCCATACAGATCGGCGATGATCTTGCCCAAGTGCTGGAAAACAGCGCCCTTCTTGCCGGTCCCGATTACATGACCGACGGTGAACTGTACGAAACAGAAAACGCCGACATGCGGGAGATCCTGCTGATTGCTCCTCGCGGAGCGGATGGCAGCGGTCCGGTAACCGGCATTCGCACCCTGCACCCCGTCATCGGTGAAGAAAGCAAGGGGGCTTCCTTGGAAGATATCCGTACTTTTCTCGGCCTGCCGGAGGCTTCCGTCGCTCTGGATGCTGCCGCCGCGGATTATCTGCGGCTTGCCCGAGCCGCGTTGATGGACCGCTATCCCTGCGGGAATTATCACCTTGAATTGTTCTACGATGCCGATAACGCCCTTCTTGCCGCGCAGCTGCGGCAAAACTGATCTTTGATTTTTTCCGAACGGAGAACACAATGGCAAAAAGCAGAACTACCGTAGAAACCACCGAACGGTCGGGCCCGGCCCGGCTGGTTTTCGGCTGCCTGTTTATTGCGCTCGGCCTTTTGTGGCTGATGGGCATCACCTTCCGTGACGCGACCCAGTTCAACCTGCTTCGTTTGTTCCGGGACAATGCCCACGGCCTTTGCGGTGTGCTGAACAGCCTGCTGCCCCTTTTCAGCATCTTCGGCGGCGCCATGCTGGCAGTCTCTTCGCGTCATCCTGTCCGCAGTCGTTTTTTCTGGATTCCCGCTGCCATGTTTGTGCTGCTGTGCGGCATTCTGACGCTGACTGCCCGTGTCAGCACGACCGGACTTGTCGATTATGTACGTGTCACCATCGGCCGTGAGATGCGCATGATGAACCCCGATTCGCTGCCTGCCTGCCTGATTGGCGCATACAATGTGCGCTCCTTTAACAACGGTATGCTGGCCGGCGGCGGCCTGCTCGGCATGACAGTGGCTTATCCGCTCTATACCATCCTCAATACGGCCACGGGCATCGCCGTACTGGTCATTGCCGAAATAGCCCTTTTCCTGTGGCTGATCCGTTTTGATGTTTCCGCCGCGCTGGCCCTGATCGGCAAAACCGCTGCCAATGCCGCCGCCCGCCGCAAGGCACAGCAGCGACCCGAACCGGAAGCCGTCGAAGAAGCTGAGCCCGAGCCCATGACCGATGTAGAGCCCCCGCGTGTTTTCATCCCCACACAGCAGGTGCGTTTCACCACCACCGTGAGCAGTGATCCCATCGCCGAGTATCTGGTGCCGGAAGCCGATCCGCAATCCTACCGGGAACAGATCATCGAGCAGCAAAACATGTTCTCTGCCCGGCAGGAGGTGCCTTTTGAGCCGGTCATCTCCATCGAAAAGCCCGATCCGCAGCCACCTGTCAAAGCCGAACCTGTCTTTGAGCCCATCATTGCCGTCACCGATGAGCCCGTGCGCGATGAAGTACCGCAGCCGATTGAAGCTTACGAACCTCAGCCGTCTGTGGAACCCGACCCCGTTTCCGAGGTTGATCCCGTCCCCGAACAGCCTGTCGAACCGCCGCAGCGGCGCCGCCGTTCTTCCCGTGTGAAAGAAACGCAGGTCCCGGAATCGATTGTGCAGCCGGTCATCACCCGCACCGTGCAAGAAGAAGAACCCCTTCCGACAAAGCAGGAGACTGTTTTCCGTCAGGAACAGCCCATCATTACCGAAGTCCTTCCGCAGGACGCCGCCGAGCCGCGCCGCAGGCGTTCTGCCATGGCGGACCCCGCTGTGAAAGAACCCGACCTCCCCATTTCATAGCCTGAAACCTCCGAAAACGAAGATCTCCCCTGGGAGGAAGAGCCGGTCCGCCCGGCACGACCCGCCCGCCGCAATGAGCCTGTACGCACCACCACCGTGCACACCGACGCGGCAGTTTCTCTGGATGGGCACCGAACCACCATCCCGCAGAATTCTCCTTTCGCCAAGCTTGTCAAGGAAGAGGAAGAAGACGCGCTGGCCCGCAAGCACACGCGAGCGCCGATGGTGCAGCCTACTGCCGATTATTGCCGTCCGCCCATGAACCTGCTCAAGATGGGCCAAGCCGCGCAGGAAGACACCCATGTGGAAGACGAGGAGCGTGCCCGCCTGCTGGAGCAGACCCTCGATTCCTTCTCCATCAGCGCCAAGGTAGTCAAAACGGAGCACGGCCCTGCCATCACCCGCTTTGCCATTGAGCTTGGAAAAGGCGTCAATGTCAACAAGCTGAACGGCATCTCCAATAACCTTGCCCTGGCCATGAAAGCCAACGGCCTGCGCATCGAGGTGCCCATCCCCGGCACCAGCTATGTAGGTATCGAAGTACCGAACAGCAAACGCCAGATGGTCACACTGCGTGAGGTACTGGACAGCCCCGAGATGCGCGCCCAGACCAGTCCTACCGTGGTCGCCATGGGCAAGGACATCACCGGCAAGCCCGTTCTGTGTGATCTGAAAAAGATGCCGCATCTGCTGATCGCCGGTGCTACGGGCAGCGGTAAATCCGTGTGTATCAATACCATTGTGCAAAGCATCATGTACCGTGCCACGCCAAAGCAGGTACGCCTCATGATGGTCGACCCCAAAGTCGTCGAACTGCAGCCGTATAACGGTATCCCCCACCTGCTCACCCCCGTCATCACTGACCCCAAAAAGGCCGCTGCCGCGCTGGACTGGGCATTGGAGGAGATGCGGGACCGCTACAATCGTTTCGAGCGTGCGGGTGTCAACCGCATCGACCGCTACAATGCCGTCATTACCGATGATAACGACTACATGTCCGAGATCGTCATCATCATCGATGAGTTCTATGACCTGATGCAGCAGTGCCGCAAGAACGTGGAAGCCACCATCCAGAGTCTGGCCTCCCTCGCCCGTGCCGCCGGCATTTATATGGTCATCGCCACGCAGCGTCCTTCGGTAGATGTCATCACCGGTGTCATCAAAGCCAACATTCCCGGCCGCATCGCCTTTGCCGTATCCAACAACACCGACAGCCGCACCATCATTGACCGCATCGGTGCCGAAAAGCTGCTCCGTCAGGGCGATATGCTCTATATGCCCAGCGGAAACCCCAACCCCATGCGTGTTCAGGGCTGCTACGTCTCTGACGAAGAATCAGAAGCGATCATCGATTTCGTACGCGATTACAACGACTCCGTGTACGATGACCGCGTGGATGAGCATATTGCCAATGTGCTCCATGAGGAAGAAGAGGAAGCCGCCGCCAAGGAACGCAGCCGCAGCAGCCGCGGACGTGACAGTGAAAACTGGGAGGACGATTACGCCAATGATCCCGTCGGTGAAAACGACCTGCTGCAAAAGGCCATCGCGCTGGCAGTTGAAAGCGGTCAGACTTCCATCAGCCTGTTGCGCCGCCGCTTCAGTCTGGGGCACTCCAAAGCCGGCAAACTGATCGACACCATGGAACAGATGGGCATCATTTCCGCCGATGAAGGACCCAAGCCGCGCCGCACGCTGATCACCCGTGAGGAATGGGCCAAGCGTCAGGGCGAAATCATGGACGAATAACTAAAAACCACGCCGTGAGCCAAAAATGGCCCGGCGTGGTTTTTTTAGTCAAAAGCATTGACAAAACACCCTTCAGGCATTATAATAACCATGTTGCGTAGGGGCATGGTGTAATGGTAACACGTGGGTCTCCAAAACCTTTGTTGTGGGTTCGAATCCTACTGCCCCTGCCAATAAGAGC